>CAMDEL010000014.1 GCA_945896765.1 Singulisphaera sp. GP187 | reverse complement strand
CGCAGAACAATGTTTGACAAGAATCACGCCTATTTTTCTGCGGCGATGTAGACAATCCAACCCTCACACGCTTCGCCGCGATGCGACGGTTTGAACACGCCATTGCCTTCTCCGCTTTTTCTTTCCGTTCCCTCCCAATAAACCACAGGCCTATGGAATCCAGCTTCAATCAGGACTTCTTTGATCTCTGGCAATGTCCAAAGTCTCCAGTGATATGTGAAGGCGCGACGGATTTCGCTGCCGTCTGGAAAGCGAAAGTGGATGTGATTCACGACAGAATGCGTGATGGGATTGACTTTGGCCTGGTGCCAGACATAGGTGAACCCATCCAGAGAGCGATCTTCTTCGCCAACCGCCCAAGAACCAGATCCACCATATGCATCGACGAAAATCATTCCGCCATCCTTGACGTTCTTGCGTGCATTGGTGAAATATTCCAGCAACTGTGCTCTCGTATGAAAAACGAAATAACTGAAATTGAGCGCAAGCAAAACATCTGCGCCTTCCGTCCGTACACGATTGACATCGCCCTTTTTTAGTTGAATACGCTTGCGCTGATCCGCTGAAAGCGACGAGATTTTTTCGCGGCCACGGCGCAACACTTTCGCGTCCAAATCGACGCCGACAGCAGAATTGGTTGCGCGCCACTGAACCCATTCGCGAGACATCAGACCAGTCCCCGAAAAATCTTCGCGCAAAGTATGCGGTGTTCGATTAAGTCGCTTACGAAAAACGCGGTCGATCATGATGCAATCAGATTCAGTCCCTTGAACGGAGAGTTCGTAGAGTTCGTGCTTGTCTGAATTTTTTGCGGTTCTCCATGCTTTGCGGCTGGAGCTCCGAGTTTTCTTCTTCGCCATTGGGGGGCGGAGTCTAGTAGGTCGCGGGGCGCGCTGGTGTGATGTTCCTCAACCAAATGAAAACTTCCGAACAATCTGGCTTATCCGTTGCAATTCGGACCAAAAGTGTGGACCACTTTCCAGCCGAATCGAATGTGAACTCTGGGATGGGAGTTGTCGCAAGCGCAAGCGCCTCAACTTCTGTCCAATTGATTGACAGCGAGTGATCTGCAGCCGCCTCGGTATCTCGCTGCAACACGACAGCGGGGTTGGACTGGAGGATTGTGAATTTCTCATCGGTCAATGACTCAACCTGAAACGTTCCATCTGGATTGACATCGCGAGAGATGCCGCTTGGTGTCGATCTCAGCGCAGAGCGAACTTCATATCGAACTTGGACTCGACCAAGAGGCTGGAAATTCTCATCAATAAATCGGATGAACTGTTGTTTGCGCCCCTGCCCCCAAAGTTCCAGACGAACATTTACCATCACTTCCTCACCAGGAGCGATTTCGATATTCGGTCGCAGATCTGGAATTGTGCATCCGCATGTTGCGACAAATCCACGAACTCGAATCGGTTCGGTCGTCCCATTGCGCAGCATCATTGAAATTGGCGGAGGCAATTCGCACTGAGAAACCACTCCACAATCAATCTGCGCTGGAGTGATGGATAACAGTTGCGATTGATCGCTCGCGCTCGAATCCACGACCGGCTTCGCAGGACCGCTTGCGCATCCCAGCAATAACTGCGCGAGGATCACAAGCCCGACTGGCAATAACACAACTGGCAATCTCATAATGAAGAAGCGTACGGGGAAATGAATTGGTTTTCCAAAAGACAATCAGTAAAAATCAGTAACGATAGATCGCTGCTTTGTAAGGACCGTCCACTGGAATTCCCATGTACTCCGACTGTTTTTCGGTCATCTTGGACAATCGAATGCCCAATTTGTCCAAATGAAGTCGAGCAACTTTCTCATCAAGAGACTTCGGAAGCGTATAGACCTTCTTCTCGTACTTTTCTGCGTTTGCATGCAGTTCAATCTGCGCGAGAACTTGGTTGGCGAAGCTGGTGCTCATCACGAATGATGGATGGCCAGTTGCACAACCAAGATTGAGAAGTCTTCCTTCAGCAAGCACGATGATCGATCGGCCGTTGGAAATGACCCACTCGTCAACTTGTGGCTTGATATTCACTTTGCGAACTCCTGGGAGCGCAGCGAGTGAAGTCATATCGATTTCGTTGTCGAAATGTCCGATGTTTCCAACGATTGCCTTGTCCTTCATTCGCTTCATCAAATCAGCAGTGATGACATTGCAATTTCCTGTTGCGGTGATGAAGAGATCTGCGGTCTCGACAGCATCTTCGACGGTGACGACTTCGTAACCTTCCATGGCTGCTTGAAGCGCGCAGATCGGATCGATTTCTGTCACCTTCACTCGGCAACCTTGACCACGAAGACTGTGAGCGCAACCCTTGCCCACATCACCGAAGCCGAACACAACAGCTGTCTTGCCGCCCAACATCACGTCTGTGGCGCGCATGATTCCGTCCACACATGAGTGGCGGCAACCGTACAAGTTGTCGAATTTGCTCTTGGTTACAGAGTCATTCACATTGATCGCAGGGAACAAAAGTTGCTTTAATTCCTGCATTTGGCCAAGTCGGTGAACACCTGTTGTTGTTTCCTCGCTTACGCCGCGCACACTTGGTGCGATGCGTCCAAACATGCCAGGAAAATTCTTCGACAAGTCATGCAAGAGTTGCAATACGACTTGAAATTCTTCACTGTCAGCAGTTGCAGGATTTGGAATTTCGCCGGCCTGTTCGAATTGAAGTCCCTTGTGAACAAGCATCGTCAAATCTCCACCGTCATCGAGAATGAGCGTTGGTCCCTTTGCGTTCGGCCAATTCATCGCTTGATATGTGCACCACCAATATTCGGGGAGCGTTTCGCCCTTCCAAGCAAAGACTGGAATGCCAGCAGGTTTTTCAATCGTTCCTTTTGGGCCAACAGCAACCGCTGCGGCAGCGTGATCTTGTGTCGAGAAAATATTGCATGACGCCCACCGCACTTCTGCGCCGAGGTCGACGAGAGTTTCGATCAACACCGCGGTTTGAATGGTCATGTGCAAAGAACCAGAAATGCGTGCACCCTTCAGCGGATTCTTGCCAGCATATTCCTTGCGAAGGGACATCAGACCAGGCATTTCAATTTCAGCCAGTTCGATTTCTTTGCGCCCAAAGCGAACTGTGTCAGCCGACAAATCCTTGACAAAGAATGGTGGATTCGCCGTGAGCGAGAGGTTTGTGTTCATGAAATTGGTCATTTTTACGGGTGCAGATGCTGTTGTGGTCACTTGAAAGGTCCTTGTAAGAAGAGATGTTGCTGAACTATCCGTTTATCCGGATGGACGCATCATAGCCACCCAACCGCAAAAGTCCAGCCTTTAAGTTCGCTGCCTATGATGCAACTTTTACGCAACATCCACCCCCCCGAAAGAACAACACGAATGAACAATATGAAATCCCGAATCACTCTCTGTGCAACGACCATCCTGACCCTCGCCGTGGCAGCATCGCTGGGCGCTTCCAAGAGTGCGCCAACTGCGAAGGGATCCCCATATCCGCTGGCGACATGCCCAGTTTCTGGCAAGCCACTCACCAAGGATGCTGTGATCTTCGTTATGGAAGACAAAGCAAACGCACTGAATGACGGACGAGAGATTCGACTTTGCTGTGGTAATTGTGTCGAACCGTTCAAGACAGATCCATCGAAGTTTATCCCTGCGATCGACGCCGCGATCATTGCACAGCAACGTGCTCGTTATCCACTGACGAACTGCGTCGTGATGACCGATGATGAATTGCCTGCAGCAGGTTCGCCCGATGCAGACAAGGTGAAGGAAATTGTTGTGTTGAATGACATGGTGCGGCTCTGCTGCCCAGGCTGTATGAAGAAGCTCAAGAAAGATCCGACGAAGTACCTCGCCGACATCAATGCAGCCGTGATTGCAACGCAGACGAAAAATTACGCGCTTGTCACTTGCCCAATTTCTGGCGAGGCTCTTCCGGTAGAACCAACTGATATCGTGATTGGCGAAAGACTTGTGCGACTGTGCTGTGGAGGTTGCGCAGACAAAGCACGCAAGGATCCAACGGCGATGTTTGCGAAACTTGACGCGGGAACAACCAAAACTGCGCCAACTGCGCCGACAAAGCCAGCTGCTCCAGCAACCACGACGAAATGATTTGCGCTCGGTAACGCCCATGATTCCAAGCAAATTGAGCGCCCCAACACTGGGGCGCTTTTTTCTTTTCCTGCTTGCGCTTTGCGCTTTTGAAGGATGCGCCACACGGCCGAAAGCCCCGGAGAGCGTTGTCACGACAGTCGCAACGACAACAACCGTCACCACCACAGAATCAACGGCAACAGATGTCTTTGAACTCGATGAAGCCACCATCGCCGATTTGCAACTGCGTATGACCAATGGCAAAGACACAGCGCGCTCGCTGGCCCAAAAATATCTCAAGCGAATTGAAGAGATCGACCGAAACGGTCCAACGCTGAAGAGCGTCATCGAACTGAATCCTGACGCGCTTTCGATTGCAGATGCGCTCGACGAAGAGCGCAAGATTCGTGGCTCACGCGGTGCGCTCCATGGAATTCCCGTGCTCATCAAGGGCAATATTGCGACCGCAGATCGAATGACGACGACCGCTGGATCATTTGCACTCGAAGGATCTATCGCTCCTCAAGATGCCTTCATTGTGAAGCAACTTCGCGCGGCGGGAGCTGTGATCATTGGAAAAACCAATCTGAGCGAATGGGCAAACATGCGTTCGACTCATTCGTCAAGCGGTTGGAGCGCAATCGGTGGACAGACGAAGAATCCATACGCACTTGATCGCAATCCATCTGGATCAAGTTCAGGATCCGGATCTGCTATTGCGGCAAACCTCGCAGCGGTCGCAGTTGGAACCGAGACCGACGGTTCAATCGTCTCGCCGGCGAACAACAATGGATTAGTCGGCATCAAGCCAACACTTGGACTTGTCAGTCGAACGGGAATCATTCCAATTGCGCATAGCCAAGACACCGCAGGACCAATGGCGCGGACTGTCACCGACGCAGCGATTTTGCTCGGCGTACTTGCGGGAAATGATGATGCAGATCCGATCACCGCCGAATCGACTTCGATGGGCAAGCGCGAATACACCGCATCGCTCGATCGCAATGGACTGCGCGGCGCGCGCCTTGGCGTTGTGCGTGACAGGTTTATGGGATACAGCGCAGACGTCGATCTGGTGATGGAAGCTGCGATTGCGGATCTGAAGCGCCTCGGCGCAATCATCGTCGATCCTGCAAACATTCCAACGCTTGGCAAGTTTGACGAAAGTGAGATGACTGTGTTGCTCTATGAATTGAAGAGCGACCTGCCGAAATATTTTCATTGGCTTGGTGATAAGTCTCCCATGCATTCGCTCGCCGATGTGATTGCGTTCAATAAACGAAACGCTTCGCGAGAGATGCCGTTTTTCAAGCAGGAACTTTTCGAGATGGCTGAAGCGAAAGGGTCACTGACTGATCAACAATATCTTGATGCTCTCGCGATGAATCGTCGACTCGCAGGTCCCGAGGGAATCGATGCCGTCATGGATCAATATCAACTCGACGCTCTCGTTGCACCCACGAATTGCGAAGCGTGGCTGACCGACCATGTCAACGGCGATGCTGTCAGCGGTGGAAGTTCATCGCCTGCCGCAGTTGCGGGTTATCCCGCCATCACCGTCCCCTCTGGGCAAGTGAATGGATTGCCTGTGGGCATTTCATTCTTTGGGCGTGCGTGGAGCGAACCACGACTCATCAAGTACGCGTTTGCGTTCGAGCAAGGAACGAAACACCGTAAATCGCCGATGTTTTACGAATCAATCAGGCCTTCGCCCGGCGCGTCATCAGCGCGCTGAAAAGTCCAGGACCACGAACATCCACTCCTGGAGTGATGCGCGACCAGCGATCAAGATTCAATCCACTCGCGCGTGCCCACACCTTTGCATCTCGCTGAGAAAATCCAAGGTGCTGATGGCCCATCGTTGTGCGATATTCACTGCGATCATGTTCGACCATATCGATGACGAGCAATCGTCCTCCCACCTTGAGCGTGCGAGCTAATTCGATCACCGCCGCAGATGGATCGTCGACATGATGAAAGAGCAGCATCGCAACTGCTGCATCGAGTGCGCAATCCTTCAACGGCAACTTCATCACATCACCTTGGTGAAATTCAATATTGCGTACGCCGCTCAACCTGCGCTTCGCAGCGTCGATCATCGCCAGCTCGCGGTCGATTGCTAGAACTCGTCCAACATACGGAGCGATTCTCTGCGAAACCTCGCCAGTTCCACAACCAATATCCGCGACGACCCACTTGGGATCTAAGAGTCCCAAGACCGCATCGGAACCAATGAACTCTCCGAAAAGTGTGCGGCGAATCGAATCCCATTCCCCGCCAATTCTGCCGAAGAAACCCGTACTTCCCATTCTGCGAGATGCGATGACTGCTGCAAGTCTTGCGTCATCATCGTTTGATTGCGGAGTTGATTCCAATCGCGTGCGCGTCAATATCCACAGTGCGCGAACCTCGCTCGAAAGTACAGACGAATCAGCTCGGTACAGACTGGTTGTCCCTTCCACACGGCGTGTCACAAAATGTGCATCAAAGAGTGGCTTGATATGCCGACTCGCCGTTGACTGTGGCATCTGCAGCGCTCGTGCAATTTCTCCAACTGCCAACTCGTGCGCTTCAAGTGCTCGCAAAACTCGAAGACGAGCGGGATCGCTCAACATCGCAAGCAGCGCAGTCCACTCCTTCGTGGCCATCACTTTGGAATCGGATCGCAACGATTTCGTTGATGCGCCTCGCGCTTGCGAATCACGTGGCATTCGTTTGGATTTCCATCTCGTTAAATACCCGGCGGTAATGCAGTCGACGCATCGAGCGGGACACCTTGCATTTGAAGCGCTTGAATCACGCGGGGATCGGCTGCGGATATTCCGTATGCCTGACGCAGGCGACGCGTCGCTTCTGCCTTGTTTCCAAGGCTAAATTGCAACATCGCCAATTGATAATACGGCTCTGTTGTGCGCGGTCGCACTGCGCCGCTATCCACTTCGATCGCCGATTGAAATGCGAGAATCGCGCTGTCATTATCTTTCAACTTGATCGCGTACAAACCCAGAATGAGATATGGCTCAGTTCGACCAAGCGACGCACCAGCGCCGCGCAGAAGTTGGAAAAGTTGACCAGTGTCACCTTGGCGAAACATCACTTCAGCGAGCGCTTCAATGATTTCCATGTTGCCAGGCGAATGATCGTTTGCAGTCTCGAGACAACGACGCGCAGTTACAAGGTCTCCCAATTTAGACATCGCAACTCCATAACCATATTCGCCTTTCCACAGTCCAGGCGAATTGATTGTGACGGGCTGAAATTCGTCAGCAGCTTTCTGCCATTCGCCAAATTCGAGATAATGATTTCCCAAATCGATCGACTGCTCGGTCGAACGAGGACTTTGACAACCAGCAAGGGTCATCGAAATCGAGGCGAACGAAAAGGCGATCCATCGCACGGTAGTGTGGCAGTCCATTGGAAAAGATTGTACGGTCATCCTTGTGGAACGACGAGCCGACAATATCTGGCTGCCTATGGCTCTTGCACGGCACGATGTACTGGGGGGAAACTTTCACTTTGACTGGTTCTTAGGTCGAATTGCAGAATGCGCCGATGACGATGCGCGAGTCGTTCGCACAATGCGATGCCACACCCGCATCGACGTTTCTCTTGCCGCCGAGGGCATCGCCATAGAACCGCTCGATGATCATCGCTGGTTCTATCTCCATCTCGCCAAGCAGCACGAACTTTCGCAAGGTCGAGGAGTGGTCACACCGATTGCGCGCGGAGGGTGGCGGGGAATCAATTCAACCGTTGGATCGGCTAATGAGAACATCGAATTATGCTGGGAAGCGGATCCAACGATTCGCCGATGTTGCATCACTCCCCCACCTGGAAGTCGTCTGCTCACTTTGGATTAGGCTTTGCATATGGAAATCGTGCAATGCGCTGCGCTTGAAAATATGTGTCAAGTCCGCTGATACACGCTACCTGCGCATCCTCGAGTCGAAGGCTTCCATCTGAATCGACAAGACCATCGTTGATGAAAACGTGATCGATTTGACCGATCATCAGTCGAGTGTCATTCAATTCGATTTTAATTTCTTGGACAAAGCGCATCCCGATCTGCACTGGGGCTTCTTGCACAAATGGCGCAGTGAATCCCATTGCATATCGAGGCGTGAATCCACACGCCTTGAATTCAGAAATTTCTTTTTCAAACCGCGCAGATGTGTAATGCGCCTGCTCCACATGCGCCGTCGAAACATGATTGATTGTGAAAAAGCCAGACGCAATTATGTTTTTGTATGTATGACTTTGTTCGCCGATTGGTCGCTGAATGAAGCCAAGAAGCGCGGGATCGGAACCGAGGTGCACAACCGAGCTGAAAATCGCGAGGTTTTCAACTCCATCACTCCCAAGAGTGCCGATCAGATTCGCCGGCTTATAGCCACTGAGACTGTTGACCAGATTGACACGAAAGTTGCGTTCCATCTGAAGAATTCCCGCTCGATCGAAATGTTGCATAATGAAATGTAGCACTTTCGCTGTTGCGATAGCCTCCCAATCATGTGGGGTACATCATTTCGCCGACTCCGCATTTGAGATTGCAGCCGAACATAAAATAGTGGTTGAGACAATGCCACTGGGTACTCCTCGATCTCTATCTAAAACGGTTATTTCAGTTTCGCAGCCTGGATATGCCCAATCTTCGGAGTCAACGCACGAACATAGACAATCGACGATCCTGGTCCCACCTTGACCTCAAACGTGCCACTGCTTGCTTGCGACTTGAGTTCCACCTTCACTACTCCATTTGCGGGACGAGGCACAATCGCCGCGTACTGACTTGCTGGCAATGTGGACCACGCACGCAAATCTGGTTGCTCGGCAGCGGCGACTACTGCACCGAACAACCCAATCAATGCCTTAGTAGTCGTGTCCTCTTGTTTCTGCGTGGCCTGTGCGACAAGTGTCGCCACCGCACGCAACACGGCACGGTACGTAGGGATCCACCACAATTCATTTTCTCTCCGTTGGAAGTTTCTTGCCGCAATGGCGTCGATTGAATCGAGGATAAATGCTGTCTCCATAACGCCCGCTCCACCGACCTTGATATCGGAAGGACGATCCGCAACGCGGAACTTCAACTCGGGATAGACGGCGCGAAAGAAAGTACTCCCGACCTTTGGAATGACGATTGGAAACTTCACATCAAAGGATCCACGCACAGGACCACGCCCCGCGTCAATAAGCACCAAAACGAAATCCTTGCTGAAATCATTCGAAAATTCCAACATTTGCTGTGAGAGCTTTTCTGCGCCGCTTGACAATTTGACCTCGTTCGCCGCTCCAATCCTTTCGGCAGATTGCCCCTCCTTCATGAATGCGGCCCACTGCACAACGGTAGCGAATGGGACGCGAGGATCAGCAGCGCCGACCTCGCGAGCCGCAGTAATCGTGGCATTCATTCGCGCCTTAGCGCCAGTGAAATCGCCAAGGCTGAAGATTCCCGCGAAGCTGAAATCTGTTGCATTTCCATTCAACGAGGTTTTGAGAGCACCATCCATTTTAGCAGTCGGCGCCGTCAAATCGTCATATCCAGCAAGGCGGAGATCTTCCTTCTCGAAAAACTGCAGTCGCGCCACTTTCCTTGCGTACGTCGCAGCTCCTTGCTTGTCTAACAGAAGTGAATTCAATGATGCGTAGGCATCGCCAAGAATCATCTCGTATGGCTGCAGCAAGTACGGAAGTTGGTCGGCCCCCATGACACTTTGACCAATATCATTTGTGAACTGGCCAACATCCCAAGATTTAGTGTCAAGTGGATTTTGGAGATACCACGACTCGATTTCACGCAAGTCTTCCGCCTCGGCATCAACATAAGTGAATAGAGCGATACTTTCGTTGAACTTCCCCGCATCACTCAAAATCTTCGCTTTTTCAAGTCCAATCCACAGTGCATCCCGTTGATATTGAACATCCAACTTGTCCTTCCCATTGCTCTTCACCATTGGAGCCAAACTGTCGGCATTCGAAGCTGCCTTCTGAAAATCTCCAATGTCGTGCGCATCGGTCGCCGTATTGAATTTTGTCGTACAGCCAGAAATTGCGATGCCGAGCACGACAAGTGAATTCGTTGCGAAACGGAAAGGATTCGTCATTTGATTAAACTCCCGTAAATATTAAATTAAAATCGGAACACCCAGACCCAGAAAACAATCACCAAGCACCACGAAGTCCCAGCGATGCCGTTCAGACTACTACATTATCTATCAACCCACCACCCCTGGCTTAACACCCAGACGTTTTCGCATATTTTTCCAGACAATGAGTGTGACCACAATGACCGCTGCCAGAATCCAAGCGATCGGTGTCTTCCAATAGGAGACCGATGTTGCAGAAACCAAAACATAGCCTGGCCTTCGCTGCATAACAGCGCCAAAGGATTGATCCGATAGCGCTGCATTCACTGCAGAAAACGGCATTTCCACAAGACACCGAATTCCGGGTCGATTCTCAAGAATCACCACTTTTTCATCACTCGCCGCCAGAGCGATTCTTGCGCATTCCGCACGAGATGGGGCTTCGATTTCCATTAGGCATGGATGCTCTCCAGATGCCAACCCTACCCACCTCGAAGCGACAATTGCCGCCGCCCCAAGCGAAGCATCGGACACGGCCGCTTCTTCACACTTGCGTTCGGCAGAAATCTCTGAGGCCGATGTCGCGGTTGCGACTGTTGGAAGAATAATCATGAGAGAATGATCCGCTGCACGTAACACGGAAATCGTGACTGTGACTTCGTACGTTTTCAGTTTCATGCCATACGACTCTGGGCGTGAAACGACACGCCGCGCTTGCGAAACCCTGAGCACAAAGTCTGCATCTTGAAGGTCAAGAAGACTGCGCCCGAGTTCTGCGGGCATTCCATTTCCAACCGCTTTGTCCGTCAATTCACGCCGCTGCGAGCGAACAGAATCGCCGTTCATCGCATGAAATCCAGAATGATTCAGAACCGCTTCAACTTGTGCGGCAATTCGGAGATCCATCGGATCCGCTGGCCGCTCGGGCTCAACCACAACAATTGGCGGCCCATACTGACTCTGAATAAGTTCCAATTGGGTCGTTCGAGTGCGAAGCTTTTCAATGTCTGGGCACACAATCTCGACCAACCAATTGTCAGGATCGATCCGAGTCTTCATCACTTGACGATCCCCAGCAAGTGATGCGACGAGTAAGAGGCGCACATCAACGTTGTCAATAGCAGCCGTCCGCAGAAGCGCATCTGCCGCAGTGACACGGATCGATGGTGCCAATGCATCACTCAATCCAACAGGTGCTGGGATAGAAAAGTGAATTTCCTCGGCGTTGGCTCGAGTACTCGGCACGCCGAACAAACAAATCATCGTAAGAGCAACAATCCGAACACTCATCAACGCACGGGGACAGGAAGAGAAGCTTTCTGCTTTTTTCTGTTGAGTATCAATGGAATGAAAAACAAACATTGCGTCAGCCAAAGAATACCGACCGTAATCTTGAGCAGCGTGATATGGAACGAATTGCCTGAACTTGTTTCGGTTGCCATAACAGAATCGGAACCGAGCAACTGAACACCGTGGTCCGCGTAGGGCGAGACGGCCACGACAAGCCAAACCGTCATTGCAACGGCGAGCAAGGCGCACGCGGCCCAACTCCGAATCCACGTGCGACGATTCACTCCAAATGGGCCAACAGTTGCGATGACGCTTGATGCTTCACCAGAAACAGTCGCGAGACTTGCCACCACAGCTGCGATATCTGGTTGAGAACCAATAGCGCGCAAGATCGACGCACGCGACTCGAACGGAACTGCATCAATGCCACCATCGATGAACATCGCCAGCAATTCATCATCAACCTCGATTTCGCCACGTTCATCGCGACAACGATCACAAGCATCTCGCATCGTCACAGGGTCTATTTTATCAGGGCTCATGATTCGCAACTCCTCCAGTAATGTTCGAACATTGCATCCAAGTTCGAAGCCACATATCCATTGCGGTTGGCGACCATGTTTCTGGATTGAACCGCGTAAGTCGAATCCGAAGATCCTTCATCGCTGCCCCAAGCTCGCGCGACACTTTGTACGGCGGTATTCCTAAGAGCCGTCCCGCATCCGCCTTCGCCAGGCCTTGTCCGTAGTGCAGAGAAAGTAGGGCTTGGCTCATCGGTGTTAACGCTGCAAATGCATCGACAAACTCGGTTGCGAAACGCTCCGCCATTTCTTGCTCCATCTTGATCTCCTCCGCGGGCAAATCCGACCGCTTTGACTCCTGTGCCTGCGAAAGCGCCAACGAAAGTCTCACTTTGCGACGACGAAGGTGGTCGAAAGCGAGTCGTTTGGCAATGACCGCCATGTATGACGGTAGCGGCACTTCCCCTCGATACAAACGAATTTTGCACGGAGGACGACCGTCCGCCAACTGAACTCCCGTTGGATCGACGGTCATGAGTTTGACGATCGTCTCCGACCAAAGATCCTCCGCTGATTCTCCAACCCGCGACACTTGCAGCAGCCGCCTTAAGACTTCTGGGCGAAAGTCTTGGTTGATTGCTACCCAAGCATTCTCCAACCGCTCGGAAGCGGCGCCACTTATAAACACATCTTCTGGATGTTTGGGAGTGATTTCCCCAAGATGAATTCCGAATCTCAATATCGACCAATCGACTGCTGGCCAACGCTCTCGCGCGCACCGAAACCAGACCTCGAGCGGAAGCATCGACATGCGTGTGAGCATACATGCCGGCAGTTTGGAATTCGTTCCCAAAGAAGAACGATCGATGAAGGTCCACCAGTCGTAATGCAGATAGAGTGGCGTCAATGAACAACGTGACCTCCTAATTTCTTGGTTAACCGCCGAATGGAGTCCGATGCGAGCGAGAGCGATGGTGGCGGATCCGTATTCTTCGGCACCGCGGCGGTTTGGGACGATGGAACAGTCACCGCGGATCGAACAACGCCGCGCTTCGTCCCCTGATCAACACTCGAGTGCTTCGCCGCAGCGGCTGCGAGATCAACCTGAGGAAGTGATGCAGGAACATTCAACCGAATCTTTGAAGCGGTGCGGCGTTCGACGCTGGAAGCTACGACTGGGACCTCAGTTCGTGCGACAACCGCAGCGATTTGTGGTGTATTCGCAACGACTGGGGTTGCTACGTTTACTGGAACTTCCGCGACGATTGGAACTTTCGCAACCACGGGTGCTGTCGCGACGACAGGAGTTGCTGCAACAACTGCCACAACTTTTGTGCTCGGCCCGACGCTACTCACGACGAGATCCGCGTCGACTGCTGGCGAACTTGCATTCGTGAAAACTGGATCCGGGTTTAACACCGTGGCGCCCATCGTCGCACTCGGTAAAGTTTGCGCTGTTGTTGTGATTGGCGGAACAATTTCCGTTTGACATTCGTCGATCACCGCGACCACGGTTGTGTCGTGCTGCTGAACGATTGGATCAACGGCGCTTTGTTTCGCACTATTCGAATTGGAAAGTTTCGATGATGGTTCCACAGTTACGCTTGCAGCAGACTTCGGAACGATCGACGTCGTCACAGCAACGACGACTGTTTCCGCCTGCGAAATTGCTGGCGTTGGATGAATGATTGGCGTCGGCCTTTCAAGCCACCAAGATGCCATCCACACTGTTGCAAATGCTCCAAGACCTGACGCTGTTCCGACAATAATTGGCTTCATAATTTATTTCTCCGTTCAACACGATCAATTGCGAATTCGAGTCCTGCACGATTAGAAATCAGAGTTCCGTAG
This sequence comes from Singulisphaera sp. GP187, assembly GCA_945896765.1. Classification (GTDB taxonomy): domain Bacteria; phylum Planctomycetota; class Phycisphaerae; order Phycisphaerales; family SM1A02; genus F1-60-MAGs104. The sequence goes on along the minus strand of CAMDEL010000014.1, from coordinate 1,410 downwards.
CAAGCGGCCACTTGTTGGCGTTGGAGACCCGCACGTTTCGCGGCGGTGTCCATTGCTTTTTCGATACGCCGCTCGAGTCCCACTGGAATAATGACCGCCAAGTGTTCAGTTGATTCACACACACTTCGCGGAATTGAAAACCCGGGGATATGGTCAACAACACGAACTCTGTTTGAGTATGTCGACAGATCGCTTGGAATACTGGTTCGCTGCCAATTGCCGCCGGTTCCATCGATCCCTCCGACAATCTTGAGTTCAGCATCCACGATGACGAGCACCATTCGACCCATGTCCATAGTCCGTAGCGCCTGCGATGCCTCGCCCCATGCGATTCGTGCCACAGGATCTTGCGGTGGCTCAAACGATCCTTGTCGTAGCACGCCACGATCCGCGAGAACTCCAGATGTTGACCGCTGTGCTGCAGAGTTCGGGGGAGCAGTCAATCCAACTGAATCGTTGGTGCCAACATCCTGTTTCGAAGGCGCTGCGAATTGCTGTACGGGTTGCACCTGCGTTTCTGGTTGAACTTGAATTTGCGACCGCTGGGGAAGTTGTTGTGGAGGATTGGATCTCATCGCCAATGGTGCAGGCGCAATCGGGTGAAGGCTTCGAGTTGTCCGATGTTTCGAAGACAGACTTGGTATTACGAATCGAGAAGCGGGCTCCTTTACTGGCGCTGGCGCACTCTGCGAAACTGGAGTTTGCGTCGTTACTGTTTCCACTGCTGGCGGATGATCAACACGCACCGCACTTCGCGGCGCCGGCGGCAAAGGTCGTGTGGGTTTGCGTACGGGAACCACCGGCTCCACAACGATCTCTGCAATTGGCGCCGACTCGATGGCTGGCTGAACTGAAACCGCAGGTCTAAACAACTGAGCGGGCTGCGATGCCAGCGACGGAGGTGGAGCCTGACGCTCAGGCGTTGGAGTTGGCGCTGGCTCAGGCGTTGGAGTTGGCGCTGGCTCAGGCGTTGGAATTGGCGCTGGCTCAGGCGTTGGAATTGGCGCTGGCTCAGGCTCTGCAACAACTTTACGGACTGCAGGCATTTCTGGAGCCGGCGCAGATTCGAGCACAACTTCAGGTTCCATTGCAGGTTGAGGTTCAGGCGCAGGTTTAGGCGCAGGCTCAGGTTGCGATGCAGGCTTTACTTCAGGCTTAGGATCTGTTGTTACTTCCGGTTTCGACTCAGGCTTTGCTTCGGGCTTCGGTTCAGATTTCGCTTGCGGTTCTGGCTCAGTCTTGACTTCCAACTTTCGCGCTCGTTCGGCAATCGGCGTCACAACCTTTTCCGCTTCGAGTTCGCGCACAGAAACTGAATCTGATTTCTTTGGCACGACGGGCACTGTTCGATTCGTAATCACAGGCCAAAGAAAGATGGCATGCAACCCGACTGAGAGCAAGAGACCGGCA
>CAMDEL010000013.1 GCA_945896765.1 Singulisphaera sp. GP187 | reverse complement strand
AGGCGCAATGGCTGAAGCTGCAGTTGGTGGACAGCAGTTCAACTTTGTACCGCTTGATTCTGCGAAGTAATTCGCAGCGAAACGTCGGCAAGCTTTGGAAAAGAATTCAGACCGCAGGAGCAAATCCTGCGGTCTTTTTTTTGCGCGGGTTTGGTTGGTTGAGTTGCTGGCGCAGTGACGGAAACAGTCACGGAAACAGTCACGGAAACAGCCACGGAAACGCATAAGTGAGCAGCCGTGAAAAGATCCCGCCGGGCTCAGACAGTCCTCGGCGACCGACACGATCCGAATTACGAAAATTTATTTACAAGTGCCGTCGGCCGCCTGCGGAACTCGCCCGGCAGAATTTTTCAACGGCTGGATACGCACATCGATTTGCGTGTGCGCCGTCGGGACCATGTCCTGCGCGAGTTTGCAAGCCGAGCCGGAGTCCGCGTAGGCGAGGCGCAGCATGTTTGAGCGCCAGGATATGCGTCCCGCGGCGTTCGCATAAAACTGTTCTGTATTTGTTTGAACGTTGGGGGCAAATCAGTCAGCTGCCAAATTCTGCACGAACCATATTTGAGCCCATCCATGCGTTCGGTGGCGCTCACATAAAACATTCCGTAGCTGTTCGATCTGTGCAGCGAATCAGTCCGTCTTCAGCGTCTGCGTCGCGATACAAGTCCTGCAAGTCCAAGAAGCGCGAACGCGCCCGGTCCAGGAACAACTGTGTATGTCAAGAATGCACCAGCAACACTTGGGTTTCCCCATCCTGTGGTTGCAAGCACGTTGCGGCTCAAATGATCAACTCCAGGATCGTTCCCGCCGCCTCCTGTCGTGGCAACATCGAACGAGATGACGCTTCCAACAAACAGGTTCATCGAAGCCAAGGACATGGTCCAAGAGACGGTGTTGCCGCTTTGCACATTGCTGAAAGTCGTAGCCGATGCCCAATCCCATCCCAAGAAATTGTTCGCAACAAATTGCGAATTGTTGCTCGATGCATCAACCCACGAACCAACGAAGTAATCAATTTGTGCACCCGATAAATCAATTGGTCGACTCCAGGCATTTGTACCCGTTCCACCACCGATTGTTGTTTCAAGGAAGATCATGTACTTCGTCCAACTTTGGAACTCTCGAGTTGTCACAGAGAATGTGATATCGGTTGCGGTGTTCTCAACCCACACGCTCGTGATATCGAGGTTTCCTAAACCATTATCAAACAAGTCGTTTTGTGTGTCTTGAAATATTTGGCCAGCAGATGCCAAAGATGTCAGTGATGCGAAAAGCAAACAGACCGCACCAGTTTGGAAGGAATTGAGTCGGAAGGAATTTAGATTTTTCACAGTTGTTTTCTCGAAAGAAGGGGCGTTACCTCTACCTCTCTCCACAACAAGTTTTCCTCAGCGAACATCTGCTGAAGTCCTTATATTGTAATCCAATTACGATTGAATGCAAATCTTTTCTGAAAAATTATGGACACAAACCAAATGAAAAACAGATCTATACAAGCACAACACTCTCGCCGAAGTCAAATTTCCTCGCAATATTCGGTCATTTATTGGGTTGTTGGAATCTGTATAGTCGCCCTCGGTTTCGCCCAGTCCAAAGAACGGGTTTTCAAATACGCAGTCCACGATATGACTCGGCCCCAGCCGGCGATTGTCACCCCTGGGCCCGCTTGCATCAGCAGCGCGCCGAGTGATGCCATCGTTCTCTTTGGCGGTAAAGATTTGTCCGCGTGGTCGAAAGCCGGAAGCGATGCGCCAGCGGGGTGGAGCGTGAAGGATGGCGTCGCAACGATTACTGCTGGGTCTGGAAATATCGCGACTCGCCAATCATTTGGAGATTGCCAAGTTCATATTGAGTGGATGGTGCCTGTGGAATTGAAGTGCGAGAGTCAGCACGGATGCAACAGCGGGCTCTTTTTTCATTCTCGATACGAAATTCAAATTTTGAATTCATCTGGAAATGTCACCTATGCGGATGGAATGGCCGGCTCGCTCTATGGTCAATATCCTCCGATGGTCAATCCATGTCGTCCGCAAGGGGAATGGAATACATTTGACGTTGTGTTTCGTGGTCCGCGCTTTGATGCATCGGCTGGAATTGTTCGGACAGCGACCGTCACGCTCATTTTCAACGGTGTTCTTGTGCAGGATGATGTCGAGCTTCTTGGTGCGACAGCGCATGGTGCGCGTGCAACCTATTCATCTCATCCAGACACGGGTCCAATCATGTTGCAAGATCATGGCGATCCTTTGAAGTTCCGAAATATATGGATTCGACCTCTTGGAAATCCGCAAGTTTCGGAGTGAGCCTGCGCTTTCTGCACCAATACACACGCTCGGCGATCAGCCGATTGAATTGTTACGCAAGTTGTTGTGAGCGTTGTATGCAGCAACTTTGTAGCACTCCGCATATGTCGGATAGTTGAAAACGTTGGTCAAGAAGAAATCGAGCCCGCCTTTCAAGCGAAGGACAGCTTGGCCAATATGAACCAATTCGGTCGCGTTGGATCCAAGGATGTGAACGCCAAGCAACACTTGCGTATCACGGTGAAAAATAAGTTTCAAAAAGCCATCCGACGTTTCTGCGATCTTTCCTCGAGCGATTTCGCTGTATCGCGCCACGCCAATTTCATACGGCACTTTGTCGGCAGTCAATTTTTGCTCTGAAGCGCCAGCACTGCTCATTTCCGGGATTGAATAAATGCCAAAGGGATAGTCCTCTCCCATCGGGCTGACAGGTGTCCCAAACATCACGCATGCCGCGATGCGACCTTGAGCCGCGCTCGTCGCAGCAAGCGCTGGGAATCCGATCAAGTCGCCGGCGGCATAGATCGAAGGAATTGTGGTGCAATAATTCTCGTTGACTTGAATTCGTCCGCGATTGTCCGCGGTGAGTCCCGCATCTTCGAGGTGCAATCCGTCTGTGCATCCTTGTCGACCAGCGCAGACGAGAGCAACATCTGCGGTCATTCGCTTACCACTTTCAAGTTCAATAAGAACTCGCCGAGGAGATTCTTCGATCACCGCAATCTTTGCCACAGTCTCGTTGCAGCGCATAATCATGTCGTGCGTCCGCATGTCGTGAATCATCTCGTCAATGGTTTCATGATCCATGAACGAAATTGGTCGGTCGGCGCGTTCAACCAGCGTGACCTTTGTTCCAAGAGTCGCAAAGAAAGATGCATATTCGATGCCAATCACTCCGCCTCCTACGACGATCATTGTTCGAGGGATTTCTCGCAGTGACGAGATATTGTCACTTGTGAGAACAATTGGAAACTCTTCATTCGATTGGTCGGGGCATCCTGCAGGAATCACCGGCTTCGTCCCGCACGACAACAGTGTGAACGACGTTGTAATTTGTCGATCGCCATCTGGACTATCGATTGCGATTGTATTTGCATTGATGAAGGAAGCGAACCCATTAAATATCTTGATATTGTTTCTTAGTAGGTTGGAGCGGATCAATTGCTGCTCTTCTTGGATGACTGAGGAAACGCGCTCGAGCAGCATCGGCATCGTCAATTGGATCGGATCTGCACCTGCAGCTGAAAGGGATCGCTGAACCGTTCCTCTCTTGAGGCTGATGACGGCTTCACGAAAGGTCTTCGATGGCAGTGTTCCCAAATGAACTGAAACGCCGCCAACACCCTTTTGTTTTTCGACAAGCGCAACTCGTTTGCCCAACTTTGCAGCTTGAATCGCCGCGTGCTGACCTGCAGGTCCACTGCCAACTACTGTGAGATCGAATTCATATGCGTTTTCCATAAGCGGGCAAAGAGTAGCGAACAATGGTGACTGTCGGGTTCATAAACGATTGGCATCGAGAGGCTCAGGTGGATACCTTGATGTCGTGTCCAAACCTTTGCGAAAGAAAACTATCCAAAAAACGAAAGTGAGCATAAATAAAATGCCAGCGAAAGCCCCAGTAAAGGCGGTCAGTAAGACGAAATCAAGTGGTTCGACGAAGCGCAAAGTTACTTCTGCGCTCGCCATAAAGAAGAGTCCGGCAGCCAAGAAGGCAGCGACTGCCAAGAAGAGTTCTGCAGCCAAGAAACCAGCAGCAGCAAAGAAGAAAACTGTTGCAAAGTCTCGCGCAAAGATTGTCGCGACAAAACCACTCAAGAGTTTTTCAATTGTTGAAACCTCGCCGGCGAACTGGTCGCAAACAACCAATCGTCCATCCTTCGAGCAAATTCGCTTGGCCGCCTATCACCGTTGGCTTCAGTCGGGTGGGCATGAAGGAGATAATTGGCTTTCTGCTGAACAGGATTTGCGGGGATCAAAGGAATGATTCGAAGTCGAGTGGGGATCGTTGGCATGATGCTCGGATGCGGCACTGGTGTGGCAGTGGCAATCGTTTTCGCTGGTGGCATTCGTGACGACACCGCAAAGCAGGGAAGTGCGCCTGCGCAAAAAGATTCGCAAGTTCAGCCCGATGCGTCACAGCCGAAGTGGACTGCACTTTTCAATGGTCAGAACTTAGATGGATGGACAATTTTTCCCGCACAATCCTTTGATGCGCCCAAGGTTTGGAGTTTTCGCGACGGCGTATTGATCTGTGGTGGTTCTCCAGTTGGTTACATCCGAACGATCAAAGATTTCACGAATTTCGAATTGGAACTCGAATGGCGATTTGATTCAAAGTTGGGCGCAGGAAATTCAGGAGTTCTCTTGCGCGTCGTCGGTCCCGATCAAGTGTGGCCAAAATCAATCGAGGCTCAACTTGAAAGCCGCAGCGCGGGAGACATCTGGAATATTGGGGAATTTCCTATGCATGCGGAGCCAAGCCGAACCGACGGACGACACACGACAAAGGTCAACCCAACCAACGAAAAACCACTTGGGGAATGGAATAAATATGCAATTCTGCTTGATCACGGTCGGCTTGAATTGCGTGTGAATGGCGAATTGCAAAATGTCGCTCAGGATTGCGAAGTTGTCGCCGGGAAAATCGGTCTGCAATCCGAAGGTGCGCACATCGAATTCCGAAACATCCGTATTCGAACGTTGCCGTAATTCGATCTGGGAAAAACTTCGCAGAGTGATTCAACCGTTGCGGAGCATGAAGTCTCTCATAAATTGCGCGAGTGCTTTACTGGCTTCGATCGGCATTGCGTTGTACATCGATGCTCGGATCCCGCCTGCATCGCGGTGACCAATGAGTCCATCGAGTTCAGCATCTGTTGCTTCTTGCGCAAATTTTTGGTCGAGATCTTCGTTCATGAGTCGGAAGGAAACGTTGATTGCCGATCGACATTCCAAACGACTCAGTCCGCGATAGAAACCTCCAGAGCCATCAATTTCCTTATAGATGAGCGCAGCTTTCGCATCATTTCGCTTTTCCATTTCACGGGTTCCGCCTTGTTCGATCATCCAGCGAAACATCAAGCCTGCAGCGTGAATCGCAAATGTCGGCGGTGTATTGATGCGACTTCCTGCATCAAGATGCGCGGCATATGAAAACATCGATGGAAGTTTGCGGACTGGTTTGCGAATCACCTCTTTGTGCGCAATGATGACACACATGCCAGCGACGCCAAAATTCTTTTGGCCTGCGGCATAGACCAGTGCATGCTTCTTCCAATCCATCGGTCGCCCAAAGATTTCGCTGCTTGCATCGCAAACCAGTGGCGTTCCAAGCGCAGGAGTGGGAGGAAGGTGAAATCGTGTTCCGTGCACTGTGTTGTTTGAGCAATAGTGCATGTACGCCGCGCCAGGCGTCGGGATCATTTCGCCAGCAACTGGGACATGGTCATAGTGAAATTTCTTTCCTTCGAAAGGAACAGCGATGGTTGCGGTTGGAACTGCATCGCGTGCTTCAATGATCGCTTTTGCGGACCAGATTTCCGTGTCGGGATAGTCCGCGGTTGCTCCGTCTGGAATCAGATTGAGAGCAATGAGAGAAAACTGGACTGTTGCGCCGCCTGGCACAAAAATGATTTCGTAGTCATTTGGAATCTCGCCAAGTTGTCGGCAAGAATCGATCGCATCGCCAAGCACTCGATCGAATGTTGGCATGCGATGGCTGTGCTCGAGAATTCCAATCCCCGTCGAGTCGACATTGATCAGGTCATCGCCGAGCTGCGCCAAAACCTCTGGAGGCATTGTTGCTGGCCCTGCGGAAAAGTTCCAAATACGTTTTGTTTTGAGTTGAGTTTTCATAAGTTGATTACGCTGAAATCGGGGAGCGATGAATGGCTTGAACGCTGACTCCCAGAACATGTGGAGCCTGTTGAATCGCCGTGATGTGCCCTTCGGTTGGAGTTTCATTGAGATGAATGCGAGCGATCCCCGCGTCGCCTCCTGCACAAATAACGTTTTCCATTTCTTCGACATTGATGCCAGCTTTTCCAATCACCTCGAAGATTCCAGCAAGAACTCCAGGGCGATTCAAGTGCCTCACGTGGATCAATGTCACCGCGCTACTTTCGGTGGTTCGATTGACGCAACCGCTGACGGTTCCATGTTCGAGCCACTGACGGATGATGCGCACAACTTCATGATCAACGGCTTCTCGCGCTTGAGTTGTCATCGCACCAGATTGCATGGTGCCATAGATGCCGGGTTGTTGGACGAGTTCCAAGATTGCAGCTTTTGATTCTGCCGATTCAACATATTCGTGCAGATCAAGTCCAGCACGAATCCCCTTTGTTTTTACTGCGTTCAGTAGAGCCTTCTGATCAACGACTCTTCCAAGACTTGTATTGATCACGGTTGCGCCTGGTCGCAGTGCATTGAAAAACTTTTCTCCAAGCAGTCCGTCCGAATCTTCGTTTGCTGTCACGCTGACGCTGACCACATCTGACAACTTGGCAAGATTGACCAGATTTGCGCAGTAATCGATGCCAAGTGCGTCGCATCTCTCTTCGGTGATGTTGCGACTCCATGCCACAACATGCATTCCAAATGCGCTGCCGCGCCGCGCGATTTCTTGGCCAACTTGTCCAAGTCCGATGATTCCCAAAGTTCGACCAGCCAATCCTGATGCGTCGGCGATTCGGTCTGAATTCCATTGACCAGTGCGAACGGCATTGACCTGATCTGGAAGTTGGCGATCACATCCCAAGATCAGAGCCCACGCCAATTCTGCAACAGCCATCGCGCTTCGCCCTGGACAATGTGCGACGAAGATTCCTCGCTTGCTTGCAGCGTCGATATCGACATGATCGGTTGATGCGCCTGTGCAGATGACCAAGCCGAGTCTTACATTGGCATTCAAGACCGCTTCAGTGACTTTCGTAGTTCGCGTGACCAGAATGTCTGGTTCCAGATCGCGTACTGCAAGTTCGAGCGTGGCGGAAGAAAGAAGTTGATTGAAAATTGCATCGCATCCCGCGGCGCGAAGACCATCCATTCCATGTTGACCAAACTGGTCGATCACCAACACGCGCGAGGCAAGAGCCAGCGGTGTCGCAAAAGCATTTGGATCTGGATCATTCATGCGTTGGATGGTAACTCGACATCGTCGTGAAGCGCAAAGGAATGCACGAAGAGTCCGCTTCGAATCTTGGGATCGAACCATGTTGACTTCGGCGGCATGATGAGATTTGCGCCTGCGACTTTGATCAATTCCTCGATCGATGTTGCGTGCATTGCGAATGCGATATCGCATCGACCCGCCAAGACTGAGGCAGAAAGATCTTCTGTCGAGCAACCGCCAAGAAATGAGATGCGCGGGTCTGTTCTTTCGTCAGTGATTCCGAGTATTGGAGCAAGAACAACTTTCGAAATTCGCACAACATCGAGTTGATCCAATACCGAATCCCCAGTTGTTGGCGGAAATCGAAATCTCCACCATGTCTTATTCACGAAGATGCCAATTTCTCCGCGACTCGCAGGCGCGGGCCCAACGCTTTCGCCGATTGGTTCCAACAATCCGGTTGCGGCAAGTTTTCGCTCGACATCTTCGCTTGTTTGACCCGGCGCAAATCGCGCGAGTCGGTGATATGGCAAGATGACCAGTTCTTCTCCAGGAAAAACAACCGCAGGAAAACGCTGTGACTCATGGTCAGCCGATACGCCTGATGAGTTGCGCATATGTTCAGCGACACGCGTTGCTGCGGCACAGCGATGGTGTCCATCAGCGATATACATGCGTTGGATGTCTTGAAAAATCTTCGTGTATGGATCAATTTCTTGCACCGACCAAAGTGTGTGAGTGACTCCATCCTTTGCTGCGAAATGCAAAAGTGGGCGGTGATTCATGTCGCGCGAGAGTTGGCGAAGGAATTCGTTCTGTCCCATCACTGTCAAGAGCACAGGCTCGCAGTGCGCTCCAGATGCGAGCATGTGTTCCATTCGATCAAGTTCTTTTTCTGGCCGAGTCAGTTCGTGGCGACGAATATCTCCGCTCTTGTAATCTTCGACATCGACGCAGCACACAAGTCCCGCTTGCCTTCGTCCGCCGCGTGCTTGTCGATAGACATACAAACTTGCTGTCGAATCTCGCGTCATCAACTTGCGTGCGATGAGGTCTTGCAGATTTTCTTGTCCTCGCCGATACACAACTGGTGAGTGCGGATCTTGTTCTTTGGAAAAGTCGACCTCGGGGCGGATCACCCGCATAAAATTATTTGTCTTCGTGGCGAATTGAACAGCTTCCGAGCGATCTACAACGTCATACGGAGGGCATGAGACCTCCGAGGCACGGTGGGCAGGGGTTCGAATGGCTGAAAAGGGGTGAATTCGCATTGAATCGGGGAAGTGTATCGAAGGTGGGGGCGAAAAATTTGAAAGTTGGCTGAAGTCGGGTCATTTGGGGGCCGAATGGATGTTCGAAATGCAAGATCAGCCTCCAATATCGTTCTTGACCACCCTGATTGAAGCGAAGGAATCAGAATCGGCTGGTCATTGCATTCGGGTGGGATCGATTGCTGCGGGGATTGCGATGGCGATTGGACTCGAGTCGGGCCAGGTCGAGTCCATTCGTGCAACTGCGCAGATTCATGACTTGGGAAAGATCACAATTCCCGATGAAATCCTGCTCAAACCAGGGCGGTTGACCAATGAAGAATTCGGAATCATTCGTCGACATCCAGCAGCGGGAGATCGCCTCTTGTCCGCGTTTCCAGAACTCGAATTCGCACGCAGCGGAGTTCTCTTTCATCACGAAAGATGGGATGGTCACGGGTATCCATCTCGGCTGGGTGGAAGCGACATTCCGCTTGTCTCTCGAATCATCAGTATTGCCGACAGCTTCGACGCAATGTGCACGAATCGTCCATATTCCAAAGCGCGTTCGCCTCGGGAGGCGGTGCATGAGATTGTTCGTTGCGCGGGTGGACAATTCGACCCAGACCTATCAATTGCATTCGCAGACACGTTCGAAAAAAGTGACTCGATCACTGCAATCAAAGAAGAATGGATAGTTGGATTGGACAAGCAGCGAATCCGTGATAGTCTTATTGGTGTAGTGGCGACGGATTGCCTTGGGGGCGACCGAGAGCGCAACAGTGCAAGGAGATGGCACATGTTTGAAAAATCAGCACCATTAGTATCACTTGTCGCAAGAAGTCTTTCTAGTTTTGAACGACTCATCTTGGAATTGCATTACATCGATCGGCTGCCCTGCTCAGAAATTTCCGAAGTTCTGGAAGTCACTGAGCAACAAGTCAATCTGACTTTGGCAGATATTCGCTGTCGCATTAGCGGTGTGCGTAGATCTTTTGTTGACACCCTGATCGAGAATGCTGCTCCAGTCGAGCAGATGGGGTGAGCGAATCCGATAAGTTCGCGTGTATCGCTTTCCCCGAAAATTCGTCAGGAAAACGACCTTTGAATTTATTGCAACCATCCGCTTAAGAGCGTTGTCAGATCGACTCCATCCGTGATCCCATCGAGATTGATATCTCCCAGGCCGGGTGATCCCCAACCCGACAATACATATGCCAGGTCAAGTCCATTCACCAAGTTGTCGCAATTGATATCGGCAGGCGCGCACGAAGGTCCGATCGATACGGTCATCTGAAGTGCGGCCGCTTTGGCCAACATAAATTGCACCAGCGCATTTTCCTTTGCATAAAACGCTGGAAAGTTTCCGCCTTGTTGCTCTACAAAGGTCAGACTGCTGACGACAAGAAACAGTTTTCCATCATTGAGAGCAGATCGCAAGTATCCCTGCACGGTGGAATCGGCGAGGTCGAGATCGAAGTACATCGGAGTATGCAAAGCGATCAGCGATCCTGCGGGGAGGCCTGCGATCTGACCTGTCGCAAATCTTCGCGGCTCGAATCGCTCGCGTGGATTGTTGGAGACGTCGATCGAATTGCCCACGGAGTTGAAGCTCATCGCATAGGCGTTGCGGACTCCGGCTGCCAATGGATTGTTCGGAGTCGCATATGGAGAATTCTCTAGAAACGTCGCAGATGTGAAACCATTTCGAAAGCCGCAACCGAAGAGATCAATCGATTGTCCCGCGTCGGGATCTGCTTGATATTCCGGATCACTCGCTGCCAAGAAAGTTTTCCATCCGTCTGGTGTTGGGTCATACGCAATGACGAGATCATTTGCGAATTCGATTGTCAATCGCGCAGACGTGACGGTGTAATTGCTTTCGCCAAGTCCAGCAGTCACTTGTGATGTTGTGTCATATGCAATGATGTATTGACCATCGCGGCTATCGAATTCGGGTGCTCCTGGCATCGATCCAAATGTGGAAATGACCGGTCGAGTTCCAGGCGTAGCATTGAATGGATACATCCAGCGGTCGATTGTCGGTGTGGGCCATGAACCATTCACCGTACTGGCATTTGCACAATAAATCGGAGCGATTGCGCCAGTGATTATGCCAAAAAAGGCAATAAAGAATGAAACCTCCCATCGGCGATCACAGTGCAATAGTATTGAGTTGGAATGCTTCATTGAATTCAAAAATGTTAGGCAGTCACAACATACAACTTGGGCGAAGATTGGCAAGAAGATTTACACATTTATTGGCAAAGAACACCGTTCAGGGACGGTGGCGGCGTGGATTTACGCTCGTTGAACTGTTAGTGGTGATTGGTTTGATCGCTTTGATCATCGGTTTGTTGGGACCCGCATTGAATATGGCTCGGCGCGCTGCAACTCGAAGTCGAGAAATGGGAGCGGCGAGACAAGTTGCACAAGCGTGGATTTCATATTCGCTTGAGCAAAATGGACAGTTGTTGCCAGGATTTTTGGCGGGGCTTCCAGCATTCGAAGAAAATGGAACAGTCATTCCGCCCAACACATATGGCGGCGGTGCAACGATCTCCGCGCGTTGGCCGTGGAGACTCGCGCCATACTTTGGTGGTGACATGCGTGCGCTCTATGTTGGCGCGCAAGGCGAAGTGCTTTCGAAACTTGAGAATGGAGACCATGGTGAATTTCTCTATTTCGCAAGTCTGTATCCATCGTTTGGTTTGAATAGCACTTGGGTCGGAGGTGACAGTGAGCGCATGGGATTTCTGCCACAGACTTTGCCAAATGGTCAACCCAATCCGCTTGGAAGATTTTTCGTATCGCGTCTGGCACAATTTCGACATCCGCAGCGCGTTACAGTCTTTGTTTCCAGTCGTACTCCAAGCGCAATGGAGGCGCAGTCAACGCAAGGATATTTTCGAGTCGAAAGTCCATGGTTTGTTCAGTCGCAGTGGGCGGTGAAATATGACCCGCTTGATCCCGCATCATGTGGCAATGTGAGTGCGAGATATGGAGATGAAGCTGTCATCGCAACTGCGGATGGTTCGACCGAAGCAATTGCGATCGAAACGCTCCGTGATATGCGGAGATGGGCCGATCAAGCGGAGACATTTGATTTTCGCTTGACCCCGCCGTAGAACTATAACCCTGCGGTTATTCCTCGTTTTCACGCAGTTTCGCAAGTGCGTTGAAATCTTCCAGCGTCGTTGTGTCCTGCGTGGATTCTTTCCCAGCAGCGATGTCGCGCAGAAGTCTGCGCATAATTTTTCCTGAACGAGTCTTGGGAAGAAGCGTCGTGAAGCGGATCATGTCTGGTCGAGCGATCGCCCCGATTTCCTTCGTGACATGTTCCATCAATTGCTTTCGAAGAGAATCGTCGGCGGGTCCTTTGAAATGTGGTGCGAGAGTCACGAACGCAGCGATGCCAGTTCCTTTGATCTCGTGTGGGATGCCAACGACTGCTGCCTCGACCACCGCAGGATGCGAGACAAGCGCACTTTCAACTTCCATTGTTCCCAGACGATGCCCACTGACATTGATCACGTCATCAATGCGTCCCATGATCCAGAAATATCCTCGCTCATCGCGTCGAGCGCCGTCGCCAGCGATATACATTCCTGGAACCTTCGTCCAATATGTTTCGATGAAGCGCGCTCGGTCGCCATGAATGCCGCGCAACATTCCAGGCCACGGACGGCGAATGACCAGTAAACCACCATGATTTGCAGGCAATTCCTCGCCGTTTTCATTGACGATGGCTGCATCAATTCCAAATGCTGGCAGTGTGCACGAACCTGGAACTGTCGGCGTGCATCCAGGAAGTGGCGTGATGATGTGTCCACCAGTTTCAGTCTGCCACATTGTGTCGACGATCGGGCAACGCGACTGTCCAATATTTTGGTGATACCAAATCCAAGCTTCTGGATTGATGGGTTCGCCAACTGTGCCAAGTAGCAGAAGACTGGACAAGTCGTGTTTGCGAGGATGTTCGTCTCCCCATTTCATAAACGCGCGAATTGCGGTGGGGGCGGTATAGAAATGGGTGATCTTGTGGCGCGCGACCATTGACCAGAAGCGATCTTCGGCAGGAAAGTTTGGCGCACCTTCATACATCACGGTTGGCACGCGATTGGGAAGCATGCCATAGACGATGTAAGAATGACCGGTGATCCAACCGATGTCTGCGGTGCAAAAGAAAACTTGATTCCGCTGGGGGACAAGATTGAAAGTCATTCGCGCAGTGTGCGCGGTATAGATCATGTATCCGCCGGTGGTATGGCAAATACCCTTTGGTTTTCCAGTGGATCCGCTGGTATAGAGCAAGAAAAGCAAATCTTCAGAGTCCATTTCTTCACAGGCACATTCAGAAGATTGCTTTGAAACCAATTCATGCCACCATTGGTCGCGACCCGTGTGCATCGTGACCGGAGAATTTGTGCGGCGCACAACCAAGACATTTTTGACCTCTGGAAGTTTCTCGCAGGCATCGTCGACGTTCTTTTTTAGTAGAACAGTTTGTCCTCTTCGCCAAGCGCCATCGCACGTGATGATGATTTTGCTCTTCGCATCTTGCACTCGGTCAACAATCGCAGGCGACGCGAAGCCGCCGAAGATGACAGAATGCGGAGCGCCGATTCTTGCACACGCCAACATCGCAATCGCCAACTCTGGAACCATCCCCATATAGATGGTGACCACATCTCCCCGTTGCACACCCATCGACTTGAGCGCATTAGCCGTTTGAGAAACTTCGCGAAGCAAGTCGCGATATGTCAATCGCCGAACTTCAGGATCAGGTGAACATGGTTCGCCCTCCCAGAGAATCGCCAGCTCATCACCGTGTCCGTTTTCCACTTGTCTATCGACGCAATTTGCACAGACATTGGTGGTTCCATCGACAAACCACTTCGCATCCGGAACATTCCAATCGACAACTTTTTTCCAAGGTCGGTACCAATGAAAATCCTTTGCGACATCTCCCCAGAAACTCGCAGGATCATCAATCGATCTTCGATACATCTCGTGATATGTCTTCAGATCAGGAACATAAATCGGGCCGATATGAGATCGAAAGTGCTCGCTCGGCTCGAAGATCCGATTTTCCTGCAGCATGCTGGTGATTGATTCGCTCATCACAAAGCAGGGTAACCCCTAGGATGTCTTCATGCATTGGTTTGTACAAATTTCGCTGGCGACGATGCGATGTTGATCCTTCGAGATTTGCGCAGATCATTTGGATCTCTGCAAGCCGTTGATGGCGTTTCGCTGCACGTTGATCGCGCGGAAGTTGTTGGATTGCTCGGCCCAAACGGCGCAGGAAAATCTACAACGGTTGCGATGGCGACAGGATTGTTGCGGCCAGATTCTGGCGAAGTCGAAATTGTTGGATTTGGAGAACCAATGCGAGCGAGTGCTCGTCGACATGTTGGACTCGCGCCGCAGGAATTGGCTCTCTATGAGGGATTGACCGCAGTCGAGACACTGGTGTTCTTCGCTCGTTTGTATGGCGCCTCTGTTCACCGTGATGCAATTCAAGCTGGATTGGAAGAAGTGGGACTTGCTTCGCGTGGGAAAGATCGCGTTGGAACATTTTCTGGCGGAATGAAACGCCGATTGAATCTTGCCGTGGCACTCATCCATAAACCAAGTGTGCTTGTTCTTGATGAACCAACAGCTGGAGTTGATCCGCAATCACGCGCGCATGTGCGAGAGATCATTCGGCAGCGCGCAGCAGCGGGATGCGCTGTGTTGGTGACGACGCATGACATGGAAGAAGCGGAAAAAATCTGTGATCGTATTGCGGTCATGGATCAAGGGAAAATTCGCGCTCACGGAACGCTTTCACAATTGGTGACTGCCCACGGGAGCGTCCAAGGCACGAATGCGCGCGGTTTGGAAGAAGTTCTGCTGAATCTCACAGGACGGAGTTTGCGCGAATGATTTCTCAAATGTTCGCAATCGCATTGAAGGATTTACGATTGCTCTCGCGAGATCGTGGCGCGCTCTTCTTCACGATTGTATTTCCCTTGATTATCGCCGTGCTTTTCGGGATGGTTTTTGGCAGAGTGTCCACGCCAGGTCCGCTCGATGTTGTTGTTGTCGTCACCGAAGATGGTCCACTTGCACGATCATTTTCTGCTGCACTTCAAGCAGACTCTGCGCTCCATGTCCAAGTTGCTGCGAACAAGGAGAGTGCAGTTGAAATTGTTCGTCGAGGGAAAGCGGCTGCTGCGATCATTCTTCCAGATGGATTTGACGCGCGCGCAGAAGCTTTGTTTTCTGGCGGTTCGATGCCCGTTGATCTCTTGGGCGATCCTTCCAGAGCAGCGGAACTTGGATTGCTCGAAGGCAAGTTGATGGAGATTGGATTTCGTCAGTTCATGCTTGCCGTGACGGACTCCGAGCGACTCGCTCGACAATCAACGGATATCAATCGTCAATTGGAGAACGATAAAACTCTCAGCTCAGAGGAGCGATCCGCGATTACAAAACTTTTCTCCGGCGCAGAAGAACTCGCAGTGGCTCGCAAAGCCGATGATGGCAAACAAGGGGCAAATGGCGTACAAAGCGCAAAAAGCGGAGGAATGACCGAATTTCGCCCCGTACGAATCCGATCTGAAATGCTCGCGCAAAACAAAGCAGATCCACCTTCAACATATGCCGTGACATTTCCGCAGGGAGTCGTCTGGGGATTAGCAGGATGTGTGATGACATTTGTCACGACGCTCGCAAGCGAGCGTGCGCAAGGAACGCTCGCCAGACTTCGTGCAGCGCCGCTGTCAATGCATCTCATTCTCGCGAGTAAGGGCATGGCGTGTGTGACCTCGT
The DNA here is from genome assembly GCA_945896765.1 of Singulisphaera sp. GP187. Taxonomy (GTDB): domain Bacteria; phylum Planctomycetota; class Phycisphaerae; order Phycisphaerales; family SM1A02; genus F1-60-MAGs104. The sequence goes on along the minus strand of CAMDEL010000013.1, from coordinate 409 downwards.
CGATGATCATGCAGGGACTTCTGCTTGCATTGGCGTGGTCCGTCTTCGACTTGCGTCCACTCAATCTTGCGATGTTGATATTTGCAATGTTGGTGATTGCCATTTCGTTCACCGCACTTGCGATGATGATCGCCGCACTCTTTCGATCAGGCGGCGGTACAGATGGTGCTGGGCGCGCATTGATTCTTGTGCTCGCAATTGTGGGTGGTGGATCCATACCGCTGGTCTTTATGCCACCAATCTTGCGGTCGATTAGCGTCGTGAGTCCATTCCGTTGGGCGATCTCAGCGCTCGAAGGTCCTTTGTGGCGAGGTGGGTCTATTGCGGATCAATTCGCTGCGATCGGATCGATTGCATTGGTAGGTCTCGTCTGTGCCGTCATTTCTTTAGGCGGTATGGCGAGATGGCG
>CAMDEL010000012.1 GCA_945896765.1 Singulisphaera sp. GP187 | reverse complement strand
CCAACGGGCGTTACCTATGGTGTTGGTGCAGCAGATCAAGGCGAATTCGTGGCTCAAACCAGTCTCACCAGCGTTCACGCGCTTGCCGCCGCCACCTACACATCGCCATCGGGTAACGGCAGCCAGTACGCCTTCAGTAGCAACAACTGGTCAATCGGCGATTATTATCAAGCGAGTCTTTCTACTTTGGGCTACTCGGACATTTCGATCTCTTGGGATCAGTGCCGTAGTTCCACTGGCCCAGCAACCTTCGAGCTCGTGATGAGCACAGATGGTGGAGCGAACTTCACTACGCTCTTGGCTTCATACGCTGTCTTGCAGTCGGGTGGCGGGGGCGCTCCTGGAACTTGGAGTTCCACCACGTACAACTCAATCTACAGTCTGACTCAGGCAGTATCGGGTGCCGACAATCAGGCAAGCGTGATCTTCCGCTTTCGTTCGCTGTCAGCCGCGGGCGGTGCTACTGGTTCAAATCGCATCGACAACGTATTCATCAACTCCACACCTGTCCCAGCCCCTGGAGCGATCGCACTTCTCGGTCTCGCGGGCTTGATTGGTCGTCGTCGCCGCTGAGACGCCGCGACCTTCGGTTTCCCAACCTCAGGATCAAGCAACCCCGACAATTCTTGGGGTTTTTTATTTTTAAGTTTTTACAAAAATATCTACTGAAAGTAAATGATCGATGAAAGCAACCAACAAGTCGTTCGTTTTACACATCATTGGTTAAGGACAGATTGCGCCCCACATACTCAACAATGAAGCAAGGTCAAGCCCATCGGTTGTTCCGTCTCCATCTATATCGCCGCTCATAGTTCCCCAACCTGAAAGCACGATAGTCAGGTCAGTGCCATTGATCGAGCGATCTCCGTTTAGGTCTGCTAGGCAGGGAAGTGGAAGAGTGACACGCGTGGGCCAACGAAAACTTGCGGCAGGGGTCAGTTGATTGACGATCGTTATCTCTGTTCCAAGAGTTACGTCGATCACCATGACGCGTGTACCGCCAGCGTACAAAATATTCCCATTGTCCAGTTGAAAGACACCGCGCGGAATCGTGACAAGTCCAGAGAATCGAGAGAGTTCAATTCCTGTAGCAAGGTCATATTGAAAAATTCCACTGGGATCAGAAAAACCGGCGACGAGAGCGCTTCCATCACCTCGAAGATGAATATGTTGAGGAAAGTCAATTCCATTGATCCCATCGCTGTCGTGCCAAGTTGGTGATTGAACAACACAGTCATCGTGCACCAACTCGATGTCTTCTCCACCAGAAATGGCAGTCCCAGAATCGCCGACCAAGAAATTTCCGTTGCCGATATATGCGATATCTCTGGGTGAAATGATGGAATTTGCAACGCACCAAATTCCAAATTCGGTGCCGTCATAACGAATACGGTTCAATTGTCCAATTGTTTTAGATCCAATAGTTATAGATGTGCTGAAGTAAATCCAGTCACCGACCATTTCCAATCCGTACGCACGGCTGACACCATCAGCTGGCCCAACGATTGTGCGTAGATAAGTTCCGGTTTTGGAGTATTCGAATATTGCATTGGCAACTTCGTCCGAAATGAGCAAAGTCTCAAATGGGGTGACAACAATCTCGATTGGTTGGCTGAGATGCCCATCGCTTGGGATGAAGTTATTACTGATCAAACTTCCGTCGAAAGGGCTGAATGCCCAGACATTATCGCCAAGCGAATTTGGAATCAATAAAACATCCTCTGCATACACAGTCGAAATGACAGCAGTTATTGAAAGGGCTGCAAAAGTTGAACAAGAGAAAAAATTCATCGTAAAAAATTATACCGCCCAAAGCAAAGAATTCGAAAGAACTCAGTGAGATTGTGATATTTTTAAGCTCATCCCAAAATCGACCGGCGGCGTTTGACATAATCCCACACGACAAATCGGTCCAGTTCTTTTCCAGCAACAAAGAAGACGCGTCCGCCTGTCGATTCTGCCATTCGGTGAGCAAACTGCACATCGTCCTCGGTCTGGCTCCAACTTGGCAGTAAAAAGATATTGATGATGATGCCCGCATCTTTACAGCGCATCGCTTCGCGGATCGTTTCACGCTCGGTGCGAGGATCTGGTGGATACATCATGAAGAGATCGCTGCCTTCGAAATGCGCCGTCGGCAATCCATCAGTGATCAGCATCACTTGACGATTTGGCGTTGGTCGTCCACCAAGCCACTGCCTGGATAATTGCAGTGCGCGCTGAATGTTTGTGAAGTGAAGTGGCAGATCCATCTCGGTGATGTCGGGGTCGGACATATCCGCTCGCAAACGAACAACAGGTTCATTGATCGTCACGGGTTTGGGCATGATGTTTGGGATTTCTCCTGGCGCACGCAACTTTGCGACCGTGTACATCTCGATGAACTGCAGAAAATCACCTGGATATTCGCTGCGAATAAGTCCGTCGAGCGCGAGCGCCATTCGCTTTGCCTGAACGTATTGCCCGCCATAACGCATCGAGCCTGACATATCCATGATGACAGCTGTCGCACACTTGGGTTGTTGGCGTGTCTTGTGGACAACGATGTCGTCGTTGCGCATTCGAACCGGCGTTCCAGGAATACGTGGTCCGTCGGCAGATTCGCGCAACAATGCGTTGACCATACTTTGTGGAATATCCATCGCCGCAGGACTGTCGCCAAATTCATATGCGCGCGTCGATGGAAGTTCGACAGCGCCATCTGGGTTCGCAACGCCATCGTGTCGACCGCTACGAGATGCTTGCAGACTTCCGAAAATTGTCGAGAGAAGCGTTCGTTGATACAACCGCATTGCCTTTGGAGTGACTTGCCATCCACCTTCTGGAGTTCGTGCAAGGCCGGCGTCTTCTGCGAGCCGCTGCAGAAGTTCGTTCACACGCTTCTGCGCATCGCGCAGAGAATCGATCTGTTCTTGTGGGGCGAATTGTTCAAGAGCATCCATATCAATGATCGCAGGCTTGGCGTTCTTGAGAGCTTCGCGAAGTTGCCCGAGAAGTCGTTCGATTTCTTCCAGTTCTCCCTTGACTTCCATTGCATGAGGAACATCGAGCGCTTCTCGACCAGTGAAAGTCCACCGTGATCCAAGTTGGTCGATCTCGTACTTTTCTCCAAGCCTCTCAAGCGCATGCGTCAATGCGCGCTGTGATTTCGAACCTTCTGGAAGGCGATACCAAAGTCTCTCCAAGTCGCGCAGTTGTTCTCCAGCGATTGCGTGAGCGATTCGCTTGGCAAGTTCAGCATGCTCGCCGCGTGGGACAGCATCGGCAGCAGCATCGAAGAATGCTCGCGCCGCAGCTTTGACGGCGGGGGCCGGGTCAAACGTTTCCAAAATGCGCGCCTTGCGTTGTTCGAGCAACTCGATGAGCGCGTCGATACTGGGCCCAAGACCTTGAATCTGAGAGGGATCGATGTGAATCGCATTGGCAAGTTCTTCATCTGTGAAGTGGCGCATCGATCCATGACCGAGCAAGTGTTCAAATGCACCGCGCGCAGCGCCACTGGCATCAGCAGGTTGAGACGTTCCAAATTTCACTGCGTCATAGCCAAGATATGTGTGCACAACTCCACCGAGTGGTTGCGGAGGCAGAAGCGAAGGGATGTCGTCCGAATCTTCCACAGTATTTATTTCATCTCGTATGCAACCCGACCATGCTTTGTTGTACGGCTGACTCGGTCAGTCGCCCACAATCCGGCGAGTACAAATTCCGCGCACGAAGCACGCACGCCAGCATCGCCACCAGCATTCACTTCGAACGCTTTGTCCCATGCTTCTGGAACGCTCTTCAGCCGCTGGACATACTGCGAACTTGGAACGAGTTCTCCGACTTCGATGCGCACACCTTTGGCAAATGCATCGGCAATTGCAGGCAATCCATGTTCTTCCACATATTCCTTGAAGACGACGCCGACAGCTTCGGCGACGATCGCGTCAATCACTTGTCGCTCATTCATTTGATGGCTTCCCATGAGATCGAGTTCGAGTTTGCCAAGCGCAGAGGAATGCAAATGTCCAAGATCGCTGATGCGTGGCACAGCGGGAGTCTCGCCGAGTTGAATCGCGCGTCTGCGTGCACTTGCAACCATCGTGCGCCAATTCGCAGCACTGAATCGTGCACTTACTCCAGATGCTTGATCGACGAATTTGCTCTTTCGCGCTGCGATAGAAATTTCCTCGATGACACGGTCCATGAATGGCGGCACGATGACAGGGAAATCTCCGCCGAGATCCATGCCAGATTCTTGCCGAGTGATGGCAATGCCTGCATCTCGTTCGCGTGGATAATGCGTGACCACGGTGCTGCCGATGCGATCCTTTAACTGAGGGATCACCTTTCCAGAACGGTTGTATGTGGTTGGGTTGGCACTGAAGACAAGCAAGACATCGAGATCGAAACTGACTGGATACCCGCGGATTTGCACGTCGCGTTCTTCGAGGACATTAAAGAGTCCAACCTGAACAAGTTCATCAAGATCTGGCAGTTCATTCATTGCGAATATTCCACGGTGCATGCGTGGGACCAATCCGAAGTGCAGAGCTTCTTCTGTGCCCATGCTTGTTCCTGCGGCGAGTTTTGAAGGGTCTATTTCGCCGATCAAATCTGCAAACTTTGTTCCAGGTGCAAGTCGTTCTGCATATCGATCGCTGCGGTGCCACCAGGCGATCGGCGTTTTCTCTGGCGTCGTGTTTGCCAGCATCTCGCGTCCCGCGCGCGTGATCGGTTGCTGTGGATCTTCGTGCACCGCGCATCCTGGAATGTCCAAGTATGGCAACCACTCGTCAAGAAAGTTTGGAAGCATTCGCATCAGTCGACTCTTGCCTTGACCCTTCTCGCCAAGAAAGAGAATGTCATGTCCCGCAATGATCGCAGTTGCGAGTTCGGGCAAAACCGTGTCGTCATAACCCAAGATGCCTGGAAACAAACTTGAAGCGCCTCGTTCGCCAGCGGATGCCGCTCCCTTCAGTGCTTGCTCGAAGTTTGATCGCAGTTCACTCTTGACAGTGCGGCTCTTCCAGCCAGAAGCGATGAGTTGCGCGAGAGTGTGTTGATTTGGTTTGTTTTCGGAAATGTTCATGTGATTCGATTTTCTTGAATGAGGAGATGACTTCTTTGATGCTTCCATCTTGCAAATGAGTGGGTGGAGAATGCTAGGACGATTGCGACGGCATCGCTCATTTTTGCTGCGGCGATCATAAAAAAAACGACCCCGGCGCGGGCCAGGGTCGTGTGAATTCTGCGTGAATCACGCGAAGAATCAGCAATCGATCATCGTGAACTGAACTGAGTGAACTGAACTTACTTTCCGTCCTTCACTTCATCCTTGACTTCGTACTCGGCATCGATCACATCATCCTTGCCTTTGGCTCCACCTGTTGCGCCGTCGCCTGCAGTTGCTCCTTCAGCCTTTGCGCCCTTGTTGGCTTCGTATGCAGCCTTGCCGAGTTCCATCGCAGCATCGTTGAGTCCCTTGACTGCCGCCTCGATCGCAGCGCGGTCATCTTCCTTGACTTTGGATTCAAGATTCGAGATCGCACTTTCAACATTGCCACGACTTTCTGGAGAAATCTTGGCACCATGTTCTTCGAGTGTTTTCTTCGTCGCATAGATGACTTGTTCCGCTTGGTTGCGAATGTCGACAAGTTCGCGGCGCTTCTTGTCTGCGCCCGCATTTTCTTCGGCTTCGCGACGCATGCGATCAACTTCATCCTTGCTCAAACCACTCGAACCCGTGATGCGAATTTCCTGCTTCTTACCGCTGGACTTATCCGTCGCAGTGACATTCATGATGCCGTTGACATCGATTGAGAATTCCACTTCGACTTGCGGCACGCCGCGCGGCGCAGATGGGATTCCCGCGAGATCGAATCGACCGAGACTTCGATTATCAGCGGCAAATTCGCGGTCTCCTTGGAGAACATGAATCGTCACCGATGACTGATTGTCCGCCGCAGTCGAGAAGACTTCCTTCTTACTCGTTGGAATCGTGGTGTTGCGTTCGATGAGTCGTGTCATCACGCCGCCAAGAGTTTCCACGCCCAGCGAGAGAGGAGTGACGTCGAGCAAAAGCACATCTTTCACTTCGCCTTGAAGAACGCCACCTTGAATTGCTGCACCAACTGCGACGACTTCGTCTGGGTTGATACTGCGATCAAGTTCAGTTGTCTGGAAAATTTCCTTGGCGATCTCTTGCACCTTTGGAATGCGGATTGATCCACCAACCATCACAACATCTTGGACATCCTTCGGATTCAGTTTGGCATCCTTCAGGCATGTCAAGCATGGTCCACGAAGACGCTCGAAAAGATCCGCGCAAAGTTCTTCAAACTTGGCGCGCGTGACAGTGACTTGCAAGTGCTTTGGTCCGTTCTGATCCGCAGTAATAAACGGCAGATTGACCGCAGTTTCCATTTGAGTCGACAATTCAATCTTCGCTTTTTCCGCGGCTTCCTTGAGTCGTTGAAGAGCCATTGGATCTTTGCGAACGTCGATGCCTTCCTTCTTGCGGAATTCCTCGCCGACAAAATCAATGAGGCGTTGATCGAAATCATCGCCACCGAGATGTCCGTCGCCATTCGATGCAAGCACTTCAAAGACGCCATCGCCGACATCGAGAATGGAAATGTCGAATGTTCCGCCGCCGAGATCGAAGACGGCGATGCGCGAATTCTTGCGCTTTTCTAAGCCGTATGCGAGTGCCGCAGCGGTTGGTTCGTTGATGATTCGCTCGACTTTAAGTCCAGCAATTTCTCCAGCGTCTTTTGTTGCTTGACGCTGCGCATCGTTGAAATAAGCAGGCACAGTGATCACAGCACGATCAACTTTTTCGCCGAGATATTCCTCAGCAACTCTTTTCAGATCGCGCAGAATCATTGCCGAAATTTCTGGTGGCGTGAAGACCTTGCCGCGAATGTCCACCTTAACCAAATCTTCCGGGCCACCTGTGACGGTGTACGGAACTCTGGTTTGCTCTTCTTTCACTTCAGAGCCGCGACGGCCCATAAAGCGCTTGATCGAGAAGACCGTGTTCTTGGGATTGGTGATTTGCTGATGTCGCGCGGGCTGACCCACCAGCTGCTCACCCTTTTCGGTGAAGCCGATGACGGATGGAGTCGTGCGATTTCCTTGCGAGTTGATGAGAACCTTGGGCTGTCCGCCCTCCATAATTGAGACGACGGAGTTGGTTGTTCCGAGATCGATTCCGATGATTTTTGACATGGTGTTGTTTCCTTTCGTTTCTGCCCTTTGAGGGGGCGAGACTGTAGAGCAAAAACTATGCCAATTCAATCTTGGAGAAATTTGTTGTGAAAAATGGCTATTCTCGCTTGCATGAATCAATCACCCCCAAGCGATATTCGTCTCGCGGTCGCAGTCGAGGCAATTCTGGCAGGTTTGGGGGCTCTTCGAGTGATTTTGAGAAATCCCCGCGCGCGGGAACCTGTCATCAAACCCGATGGATCGCCCGTGACCGCTGGCGACCTCGCCGTCCAAATGGCAGTCTGTTCCGTGCTCGCCAAGCGGACCCCGCAGTGGATGGTTGTTGGGGAAGAAGGAGAAGCAAGCGTCTTGGGTGATGCGGGCGCAGAAATTCTCGCCCGTGCGGTCGCGGCAGTTCGGGAGTCGATGGGATCAGATGCTCCGAGTGATCCAAGCATCTTCCTTGCAAATCACCCGAAGCCTGAAGGCTCGACATGGTGGACGGTTGATCCTATTGATGGAACAAAAGGATTTCGCAGCGCTCGTCATTACGCACTCTGCCTGGCGTTGATTGAGAATGAACGAGCGACAGTCGGCGTCTTGAGTTGTCCGACGCTAGTGATGGGGAAAAATTTGCTCTACATCGGATCTGACGAACAATATGGAACGGTGTATGCCGCACTCAAAGGTCATGGCGCGTGGAAGTTCCAGCCAGCAACTGGAGTCACTCAATTGCCAAATTCTGCAGTGCGATTGCATCGGCCGAAACACGCTGCGCCAACTTGGCGTGTCTGCGATTCGATTGAAGGTGGATCTCGAGCAGAGCGCATGCGAGGCATCATGTCTGCGACCGGATTGACTTGGAATTCCGTTTCTCTGGATAGCCAGTGCAAGTATGCACTCGTCGCTGAAGGAGTTGCAGATTGTTTTATGCGCGTCCCCGCTTCGTATGGCGCGGAAAAAGTGTGGGATCATGCTCCAGGCGCGGTGGTCGCAGAAGAAGCGGGCGCAAGGATCAGTGATCTCGCTGGAAAACCGCTCGTTTTCGCTGGAGATTCGCTTGATCAGAATGTGGGAACGCTGGCGTGCGACGGGGAAATTTATCCCGTCATCTGCGCGACAGCATCGACGCATCTTGCTCGAGCAACGAAGTCAGTCGAGCCAAAATCCACCGAGCCGAAGTCCACAGGACTTCAGGGTTGATCTTCCTGAAGCGAATTTGGTTTGGGTTTTTTGTCATCGTCGGATTCACCGTGTCTATTGCTTGGGCAATCGGAAGAGTTATGACCGACCGAGTTGCTGCGATTCAATCGTTGCACTGGATTCCGACACTTGTCGCACTTGCGATCACTCTCATCTGCGCGTTCCTGTTGTGTTGGTCAAATTGGCGCCGCGCTCGCCGAATTCTCTGGATGATCGCGTGCCTTCAAGCGGTTATTTTTCTTGTACAGGATTATGCCATTGCACGCACCAAGACGATGTCAATTGCTCAGAGTGATTCTGCAATTCGCATCGCGCATATGAATGTCAATTGGCCGGGAGAAAATGCCAAGGCAATTGCTCGCGGAATTTCCGACTCTTTTCGCCGCTTGTATGGCAAGAATGGACCAGACATTTTTTTTCTTTCGGAGTTTGGAGGAATGCTTGGCGCTGAAGCCATCGATCTGTATTGTCCAAATGATGCGAACGCAGTTTCAATCGGCAGATTTGCAGTCATGAGTCGGTTGCCCATTCTGGAAGTGATCCCGCTTTATGACGACACAAAGTCAACCGCTGCATTTGTGCGCTTTGCACCATGGAAGGGAAATGCATCATGGACGGCACTTCTGATTGACCTGCCTTCCAATCCTGCGATTTCCAGATTCAAGATGTTGGGAGATTTGCGATTGCGTCTTGATGCGCTCACGACTCCTGTGCCCGACATCATCCTTGGAGATTTCAATACTGTTCGTGGAGGCGCAGCGATTCAAAAATTTGCTCCCAAGATGCAAGATGCATTTGCGGAGGCTGGCATTGGATATGGCGCAACATACCCGCGCATCTTTCCACTCTTGCATATCGATCAACTGCTATTGGGGCCCCGAGTCAGAGTCCGGCATTACGAAATCATCGATACTGGTTCTGGAGAGCATCGCATGCAAATTGCGACGATTCTTGTAAACGAAAAGCCGGATTGAGCGAAATGCAAAGCTTCAGATAGTCTTAGAATTATTTAGCAAAACTCTTCCAGAGTTCGTTGTAAGCGGTGTCGGATGGAGGGTTGTCGACAGTAGCAGCACTCATTACGTTTCGTAAACGCTTTGCATCATCGGACCAAAATCGAACGGAACTATCTCCACGAAGTGTGTTTGTTCCGCACAAATGGTTGACATCCAATTTTTCGCGCATGCCATCAACCACAAGAGGATTGTCGCATGTTTGACTGTATAAATACCTTGGTTGATGAGTCGAGTTGTCCGTATCGCCGATGAAGTGATAGTTCGAATAGATCCGCGTTGGACAAGATTTTGCATTCGCATTGAGTCGTTGGAAGTCGTGGTTTCCACGGTGGCATGGACAGAAGAGGCAGTGAGCATTATCCAGAAAATTATTCCCATCGCCTATGAGCAGGCCGAGTCCATCCCATTGACCAGAGGAGGGTGAGTCTGACATAGACCCTGTGGTCAAGGCCATCATTTCTGACTGCTTTTCGTTGCCAGCGTTATCAAAAATTGTTTCCGGCAAATGTTCGCCATTTTGGAATGCGTACAAATATATCGCGAGGCCAATCTGTCGAAGATTCGAGCTGCACTGAATTCGATTCGCACTTTCTCGAGCTGCTCGGAATCCTGGCATCATGATGCTAATCAATACTGCAACGATGGAAATCGTTACAAGCAATTCGATAAAAGTAAAACCTGATTGAATACGGCGCGAGGACCGCAAAGACCAGATCTTTGGGAGATCCAGCCAATTTTCTCGTTTCCGAAGTTTTTCGGATGTCCTCGAGAGCATGTATAACTCCGACCAAAGAGAGCGGAACTTCTCCCTACCGCCTGTGGCAGTATTGTGACACGGATTTTCGATAATGAAAGGTAAATGTTTAATTTTTCTTCTATTCGTAAATTATATTTTGTACCCAATAGTTGAAAAAATCAGAAAGAAAGTTTGCATTGGCTCAAATCCGTGGCACAATATGTTTGAGAGGAGAAGGTGGATCTCTTCTTCTGCCGTTTTTTGATGGAAAAACGCTGGAAAATGATGGAAGGATCGAAAAAGTAATATTTGACCTGATTCAGCGCCCTTTATGTCGTTTGACTTTGGCTTCTTAAGCCTAAAAGTTGATGGCAAACGCAATTCAGGAGGAGATGGGTATGGAAAACGAAGACTGGATATTGATGCAACAAGTCGCTCAGGGCAAAGAAACTGCCTTGCGAACTCTCTATGATCGATTTGGAAACTTGGTTTTTCGAAATGCGTGTCAGGTTTTGGGTTCTGTTTCCGAAGCAGAAGACGCCACCCAGGAGGTCTTTGTTCAAATTTGGAAGACCTCAGAACGGTACGACCCGACCCGATCAAAGCTGATCACTTGGGTCATGCTCATTTCTCGAAGAATGTTTATCGACCGCCTTCGCCGCCGAATGGTGAGGCCAAACTCGATCTCCCTAGACGAGGGTTTGCACGACATTGCTTCTGCGGATACTCAGGACAATGAAATTAAAGAGAGCAGTGCCGCCATTCGTCGCCGAATGAGCGAACTCCCTGAATTACAAAGAGAAGTCATCGAACGGGTATATTTGCAAGGTTATTCGCTTCGTGAAGTGGCTGAACAGCGAAATATGCCAGTTGGTACGATCAAAAGTGCTTTAAGCCGCGGTTTGGGAAGACTGCGTGAAAAGTTTGGTATGGAACAGTCTGGTTGATTTTGCTGGTTGATTTTGCAATTGAGCAAAACTTGAGTTTGAGGTTGAGGTTTGAGGGAATTGTGCGACAGATGGCTGTTGCGCTGCGTATAAAAATACGAGGGAACGATTGGCTTGTTGCCAGTCTCCTCAGGAGGACTGTGGTGCCGAGTGGCCCGCAGTGGGAAAAAGGGACGCGGCGGTGATTGCGCCAATCCTGCACTGAAGGTTTTTAGGACCGACAGTTTTTATGTCAGAGGTGTGTATGACAACTTATCCGACCAACCGCGACGAAATTTTAGAGCTTGCCCAACTTGAGGTACTTGGAGCGCTTGAGAGCGCCGAGTGCGCCCGACTTGAGCGACTCTTCAGAGATGCATCTCCGCAAGTGCAGCGTGAGGTCATTGATGTGCAAGAGTTCATGACTATGCAATCTGCGTTGCTACCGGCGATCGAACCAGAGCGCTCGCTTCGATTGCGTGTGCTGGCATCTGTCGCGCAGGCAGTTGAAGAAAATGATTCAGAACTTGTGCCTCTTGCCAAGATTGGAAAAAAGATGCAAGGAAATTCCTCTTTATATGGTTCGTCGTCCGACGAAATGGCAGGTGGCGAGTCATTCGCAAGTGGGGCAGTTTCTTCGGCTCGCGGACCAAGTCGTGCAAATCAAATGCGAGTTGCGGAAGACTCGCACTGGAGACGATCTGCTCTTGTGTGGCGTGCGGCATTCATCGCTGTTCTTGGTGCACTTATCACCGTTTCCGCTTTCGAGATCTCGAATTCTCGGCAATCTGCTCGCATCAGCGAACTTGCTCTTCAAAATGCGACTTCGGATGAGTTAAAAGGTTTGATCGGTTCGGGGATTTCTGAATTCCTAGATAAACGTTGTGTTGTGAAGGGTTTGATCGGAGCCACGGTTCTCGTCAACGGAGCCGCAATCGTCTCGCTTTCGCCGACGCTGGATTCTGTGTTTGTGATGTGGTTCGATCTTCCTGCGACTCAAAAACTCTCATTGCAATTATGGGATGCTGACAGCGGAACAGTTATCGATTCTCAATCATTTTTCGTCAGAGATCGCCTCGGCGGAACTCGAATCAATTTGGAGCCAGGAATCGCAACTCCAAATTCCGATTGGCGAATAATTGATGAGCGTGGGATGGTGCTGTTTTCTTCGAATCCGCAGTAAGCCCGCAGGTATAAAGCCCGCAGGGATCAGAATTAATTCGCGGCTCGTCTGAGCCATTCTTCTTCGTACTTTGATTTCTCTCTCTCGACGAGAGTGCGATCATCAAGCAATGTGTTCGTCTTCTTGCGGTCTGCATAAACCTCTGGATCGCCAAGTTGTTCGTCGATTGCTGCGAGTTTCGCATTGACGGTCTGCAAAATATTGTCGAGTTCCGCCTGGGGAAGATTCGAAAGTGGATTTCTAGAATCAGCACGGATTGCACGGTCATTCGAAGTCGTTCGAGGTCGTGCTGCTTTCGCAACCGTCGCGGTCTTTGAATTTGTATTTGCTGCCTTCGAAATTGCGGAGGGTTTGGATTGGGTTTTTGGGGAGTCAGTTGTCGATTTCGCACTCTCATTGGGCGGGGTTTTTACAGATTCCCCGCGAACGCGCATCGCATCAAACTCTGCGTATGTTCCTTGAAAGAGTCGCCACTTTCCATCACCATCGATCGAAAGAATTTGATCGCAAGTCGCAGTGAGCAGGGCGCGATCATGGCTGACCAAGATAAGAGTTCCGTCATATCCGCCTTCTTCAGGTGGAAGCGAGAGCGCTTGTTCGAGTCGTTCAGCGCTTGGAATGTCAAGATGGTTAGAAGGTTCGTCCAAGATCAGCAAGTTGTGTGCTCCAGCGACCAGTCCAGCAAGGACTGCTCGTGCGCGCTCTCCACCTGAAAGCGATCCCATCAAAGATTCTTGAGCGCGTCCAGAAAAAAGAAATGCTCCTGCAAGGTCGCGCGCTTCTTGTTCAGAAAGTCGGACTCCATTCGCTCGGGGAGGAACCGTCATTTGCAGATACGTCCAGACTTCTTGAGTCTTGTCTAAATGATCGTGTGTTTGTCGATACCACCCGACGGAAAGGCGAGGGCTGCGTTTGAGTACACCGGTGTCTGGTTTTTCATCACCCATCAAGATGCGCAGAAGGGTTGTCTTTCCAGTTCCATTCGCACCAACAACGCCGAGGCGATCGCCAGGTTTGAGAGTGAGTTCGAAGTCACGCAAGAGAACGCGCTCGCCAAATGCTTTCGAGACTTCGTGAGCGGATACGACGATGTCGCCAACGCGTTCTGCTCGAGGAAGTTCGAGTCGCATGACATCAAAATCGACTGGTCTTTCCACCAAATTATCGCGCTGATATCGCTCGAGACGCGTCGCGCGACCTTTCGCTTGACGCGCGCGCTGACCGGCCTTGTATCGAGCGATGTACGCCTCTTCTCGACCGATCTTGTCCTGTTGCTTTTCGTGAATGCGTTGTTGTGTCAACGCACGTTCGCGTCGCAAGATGGTGAAGTCCGCATAGTTGCCAGGATATTCTCGGATACTTGCATCATGAATTTCGACAATGCGCGAGACCACACGATCAAGCAACCAACGATCATGGCTGACAACGACAACCGACCCAGGAAATTCGTCCGCAAGAAAATCTTCCAGCCATCTGCGTCCTTCGATGTCCAAGTGATTCGTTGGTTCATCGAGCAGCAAAAGATCTGGTTCTTCAAGCAGCAATCGCGCAAGTCCTGCACGCGCTCGTTGCCCTCCAGAAAGTTTGCTGACCAGTGTTGAAAACTGCGCGTCGATAAATCCAAGTCCGTGCAGAACAGCATCGATCTTATGATCGACGGCATATCCACCGCCGCGTTCGAATTCAGCATCAAGCGTCGCTTGCCTTGTGAGTAGGCGATCAAGATCATCCGCCGTCGCATGAGAAAGTTGTTCGTAGACCTGTTCAAGTTCGTGGCGAATCTCGCTCAGTCGAGTGAACGCGCGCGCGGCAGCTTCTCGAAGGGTGTCTGTCGGTTCGATGGTCGGATCTTGAGTCAGAAATCCAACGCGGCAACCACGCTGGAGTCCGACAGATCCAGCATCGGGCTTGGCTTGCCCGGCAAGCAATCGCATCAGCGTGCTCTTTCCGCAACCGTTTCGCCCAACGAGTCCGATCTTTTCGCCAGGTTCGATGGACAGCACCGCTCCATCAAGGAGGAGGCGGGTTCCATGTCCAAAGCGGACATTCGTCAAAGTGGCAATCGGCATTTTCCGATACTACATATATAACCTCTCCCGATGAGCCTTTCGCTGAATCAATCTCCAAGCTGGATCTCGCGTTGGAGAAAATCACGATTATTCATTATGCCGCTGGTGATTCTTGGAGTCGGGCTTTTGCTTTCTTCAATTCAGGGGCGATCCGCAACTGCGGAGTCGCAGAGAGTTCACTTGTTTTTGATGCAGATCCTTGAAGAAACGGCACTCGACCAACAGTCGATGACGCACAGTCTTGATGTGAGCGATTCGATCGTTGCGACAGAGTTTCGCATGCGAATTCGCAGGTCAGCGGGGCAATTGAAATCAGCTGTTCCACAAATCGAAGTGCAGGTCGGCGATTTTGGCGTTGGGTCTGCTGGAAACGCGACGCATACTGCGCTTGCGTGTTATCAGGGTGGTGAGGCAATCGCCGTTCGAGTTATCGCGACACCAGGAGATTCCGATATCAAAGTCGTCGGTGTCTTTGCGCCAAACGCAGCAGAATTCAGTTCTCTCCAACTTCCAGATTAAAAGAGGAATGCATGAAAGTATGGCTCAACGGAAAATTCGTCCCTGCGCAAGATGCGAAAGTTTCGCTCTTTGATTCTGGATTTCAACATGGCGTTGGCGTTTTCACTTCCATGTGCGCAAAGCATGGCCGCGTTTTTCGAGTGATGTCGCATTTGGAGCGATTGAAGACTTCGGCAGTCGAACTTGGTGCACTCGAAGTTCTGCGGATCGAACCACTCGCTGATGCCATCGAAATGACGATCGCGCAGAACAATATGACAGAGGCTCGCGTGCGTATCACTGTGACTGCCGGCGATCTAAAGATGTTGAAATCGCCTGGAGTTGTTGGAGAACCTGCGCGCAATGATCCAACGATCGCAATCGTTGTTCAGCCGCCGACTCCATATCCAGCTGAGATTTTCGAACGGGGCGTGCGCGTGCGCATCGCAGATGCACGCATCAATCCACACGATCCATTTGCGGGGCATAAAACGCTTTGGTATTGGCCTCGATTGGCGGAGTTGCAACTTGCGGCAGCAGCGGGTTGTTCTGAAGCACTTTTCTTCACGACCAACAATCGTGCATCATGCGGTGCAGTGAGCAACATTTTTATTGTTCGTGGCGGAACGCTTGTCACGCCGTGGGCGCGCGGCGAAGGCAACACCGAACTTGCGGCGCCTGTTTTGCCCGGAGTGACGCGTGGCGCAGTGATCGAATGCGCGCAAGAGCGTGGAATTTCTGTCGAACGAGCGGATTTGACGATTGACGATATTTTTGGTGCGGACGAAATCTTTTTGACGAATTCCAGTTGGGGTGTTTTGCCAGTTGTTGGCGTCGAGAAAAAAACAATTGCCAGCGGAGCACCTGGAGAAATCTCGCAAGCGCTTCGCCTTGATTATTTGCAGTTGGTCGAATCCGAGACTTTGATTGCGTCGAGCGAGGGAGAGCAAAGAATCTAGTTCGGACGAATGACTCGGACGTTTTCGCGACCCTCTGCATCGCGCATCGGAATCGAAGGTCGGTCTGTGGCAGTTGTTGCGTTCAACGAGCGACGAACAAGGCGTATGATTGCCAATAGCAAAGCGATCGCCACGACGATCGCCACAAAGAGAGCGAGCAAGAAAAAACCTGCAATGAGAAAGAACGCCACGATCGGAATAACGATGATGAGCAAGAAGATCGCACGGAAATTGGAATTCTTGGAATTTATGGATTTCTTGGAATTCATGGGAGAGATCGACGGCGCAGATCGATAGGCATTTGCAGAAGGTGGGAGTTGCACGATGGGAATCAGGATAGGGCGGGACAAGTCAATGCACGAAAAGATCTGAAATTTGCAGCAAAGTTCTCTGCTCAATCTGTGTGGTGAAACTCTATTATGAGAGAAATGTCAGGCGAGTTCGTTCATCTTCACCTGCACTCCGAATATTCGCTGCTCGATGGTGGCAATCGCATCGACGCGCTCGTCAAACGTGTCAAGCAACTTGGAATGACCGCGGTTGCGGTGACCGATCACGGCAATCTCTTTGGAGCGATGGAATTTTATGAGATCGCGCGCAAGAATGGGATCAAGCCGATCTTGGGAATCGAGGCGTATGTCGCTCGGGATCATGATGGCAAGGAAGGGGATCGCCGCAGTCGCGTCGCAACCAAGACGCAAGATGGAGGATCTCATCTTGTACTGCTTGCGCAAAATCTGACGGGCTGGCGCAACTTGATGAAATTGTCGAGCGATTCATTCTTGCAAGGTTTTTATCACCGTCCACGCATGGATAAATCTACTTTGACGCAGTGGGGCGAAGGCTTAATTGCCATCAATGGACATTTGGGATCAAGCATCGCATTTCACTTGACCAACTTTGTACAAACTGGGCAAGCAAGTCATTGGGCGCTTGCGCTGGATGAAGCTCGCTGGCATGCACGCACATTCGCACCAGACGAACATGGCGAGCCGCGTTTTTATATTGAGCTTCAGCGGCATGTTGCAGAGCAAGAGAGAATTAATCCACTCCTGAAGAAAATCGCCGCAGAATTGAAGTTGCCTTTGGTTGTCGACAACGATGCGCACTTTCTGTTGGAGAGCGATCACGATCTGCATGACACGCTGTGCTGCATTTCGATGGCGAAGAATAAAGACGACACGGCGCGAATGCGCTATCCCAAGGAACTTTTCG
>CAMDEL010000011.1 GCA_945896765.1 Singulisphaera sp. GP187 | reverse complement strand
CACCAAACGCCAACGCATCACAACCCCGCGCATCCGCCACATCCGCGATCACGATCCAACATCTCGTGCTGATCAAATTGAAAGACACGAATGATCGCACAGCTCTTGAAAAAGATTGCAACGCGAAACTCTCTTCGATTCCTGGCGTCCTCGAATTTTCACTCGCTCGTCCAATAGACATTGGCCGAAAAAATGTCGATGGTGATTACGACGTTGCCGTCAGTGTGGAGTTCGCATCCACCGATGCATACAAGGCATACCTTATTCATCCCGATCATCTTGCTCTTGTCGGCGCGTGGAAGGAAAAATCCAAGTCCATGCGCATTTTTGACTATGGCAACTGAGTTTCGATCGTGTTCGAATCGCCACGATCAGATATGTCGCATCACAGCTTTGACTTCATCACTGCTTCCCAAAACAAGCGGAACTCGTTCGTGCAGTTTTTTGGGTTGAACATCCAAAGTTGGCGTTATTCCACAGATGCTCATTCCGCCAGCTTGTTCCATGATCATTGCCATCGGATTGGCTTCGTACAACAATCGCAATTTGCCATCTGGGTGTGACGTGGTGGGCGGATAGAGAAAGACCCCACCATTGATCAGGATGCGGTGCACATCGGCACACAAACTTCCGATGTAACGAGATGAATAATAATTTGCATGCGCCCACTTCAGATACTCCTGATATCCCTGTGGAAATGAAGAGGAATATGCTTCGTTGACCGAATAGACGCGTTTCGCTGGTGGAATGCGCATTCCTTTTTTAACCAAGATGAACGATCCAATATTTGGATTGAGTTCGAAGAGATCGACTCCAGAGCCCGTCGTGATCACAAACGCAGTGGAAGGACCATACAAGATATATCCCGCCGCAATTTGCTTTCGCCCGGGCTGACAGACTGTGCGCTCAGCGGACTCAATCAGCGGATCATTTCGCAAGATTGTAAAAATCGTTCCTACTGCGCCGTTGGTGTCAAGCGTGCTTGATCCATCGAGTGGATCGAAGAGCACGCAATATTTCCCGCCTTCAGTGCCGCGCCGCATGATCGTGGGTTCTTCGTCTTCTTCGCTAGCCAACACGGCAATGGATGCGCGTGAACCAAGGCACCGCATCAAAATGTCATTGGCAATAACATCCATCTGTTGCTGAGACTCTCCTTGCACATTGGTCGACCCTTGTTCGCCAAGCACATTTTCCAAGCGTGCGCGACGAACGCGGTCGGCAATCGCTTTGCCTGCAAGCGAGATGGCGCTGATGATCCACGAAAAATCACCGCTTGCTCCAGGGTGAAGCGACTCTTCAGAGAGAATGTGACTTTGGAGCGAAAACAGATTGCTCGTGCTTGATCCAGAGTGGTCCATACGAAAATCTCCTGAGAGCCATTGAACCATAAATTGCGCTCTTGAGAATAAATGCGATGCACCCCCAGCGCGATGTCCATGAACACCATCGATCACCGACATCGCCATACATGTCTGCGATTGTTTCGAAATAAAAAAGACCGCACAACCTAAAGGGTCGAACGGTCAAGGGGAAAAAACTTGAGGTTGCACGCTGCTTCCTCTTTGAATTTGATACGCCTCGAATTGCAGGGCGTTCAATTTTGCCGAGCATTTTTCTTGGCAAATTCGCACTTTTCGGCGATCGGTGTATTCTTCCGCCCCGATCGAGTCCGTCGTATCGCTCACTGTTTCGAGAGATTCCACCGCATTCACAGGCACAATTTCACAGGTCAAAGGAGATTCTCAATGTCACAACCGCTCATTCTCGCTGCTCGCAGAACACCAACTGGCAAATTTCAGGGATCGCTTGCGCGAATTCCATCTCCGCAACTTGGCGCCTTCGCCATCGCGGCTGCCCTCGCTGATGTTCCCGGCGCGGCAGCAAAGATCGACGAGTGCATTATGGGATGCGTCTTACAGGCTGGAGTCGGGCAGAACCCAGCTCGCCAAGCGGGACTGCGCGCGGGACTCCCGTCGTCGCTCAGCGCCGTCACTGTCAATAAAGTTTGTGGGTCGGGTCTGCATGCAGTCATGATGGCCGCGCAATCAATTCGCGCAGGCGACAACCATGTCGTCGTCGCAGGTGGAATGGAAAACATGGACTTGGCTCCGCACTTGGCATCCGTTCGAGCTGGTGTGCGTTATGGCAAGTTCGAAGCGCTCGATCATATGGAATATGACGGTCTTCGCTGTGCGTTCGAAGGATGGGGTATGGGACTCGCAGCGGAACACATTGCAACATCTCACGGCATCTCTCGTGCGGAACAGGATCGATTCAGTGCACAGAGTCATCAGCGCGCTGCCCATGCCACCACGCAAGGATGGTTTCGCAATGAAATCGTTCCACTCACTGCAGAACAAATCAAGCAGAAGACTGGACTTGATGTGGACGAAGGTTTCCGCGCAGAAAGTTCTGCCGAAACTCTTGCGAAGTTGAAACCCGCATTCAAGCCAGACGGAACTGTCACTGCTGCGAATGCGAGTCAAATTTCTGACGGCGCGGCAGCTGTGATCGTGGCATCAGAAGCGGCGGCGAAATCGCTCAACGCGAAGGGTCTTGCACGCATCTTGGGTTCCAACACAGTTGGTGTCGAACCGAAGGAACTTTTCTTCGCCCCTGCTCTGGGCATCGAAAAAATCCTCAAAGATCATTCACTTTCTGTGGATGACATCGATCTCTTCGAAATCAACGAAGCGTTTGCAGCGCAAGTTCTTTGTAATACGAAATACCTAAAAATCAGCGAAGAAAAGGTCAATGTTGGCGGTGGCGGAATTGCGATGGGACATCCCATCGGTGCAAGTGGCGCGCGCGTTCTGGTCACACTGGTTCACCACCTCATTCGAACCAATGGCCGCAGAGGAATTTGCAGCCTGTGCTTGGGCGGTGGAAACGCAGTGACGATGTTGATCGAACGAGTCTGAAGAAGATTGCGCTTGACGCAGAGAAATCAATCGCCTGAGTCAGATTCGATGCTTGCGATTTCGCCAGCAACTTTCTTCTGCGCATACTTGCGAAGCCAATTCTCCCAACTCTTTCCCGCTGCGGTATCGCGGCCAGAAAATTCCAACGATTCGATTTCGTTGTAACGAACAACAATTCGGTCATCGCTCGTTCCAGTGAGAATTCTGACGAACGAATCTTCAAGGGTCTTGCCAGAGCGAAGGTCGAAAATATATCCCTCGATGCGGCGTGCATCTTTGGTGATGATCGTCACATCGCCGCGATAACCAAATGCTTCGTCAAGGCCAGCTTGAAGGGCTGCCACATCTGCATGGGTTACAAGACTTCCTTGGGTAAGGTTCGAAACAGTTTGAGAGGGCACGGTGGCAGCGGAATTGTCGACGACAGTTGTTTGGGAATTTTGTTCAATCTGACTCATGACTTCTTTTCTACTCGCTGTTGTGATTTCATGCCATCCATTTTGATTTCGATCATACGGATCATCGCCGCAACTTCAGCTGCACCACGTGCAAGGCTGTTGCTTCCAGTCACGGACTCCAAAGCGTCAACTCGACCCTGCGCCGCCGCTTGCTGCGAGACGTCTGCGGAGGCAATTCGTAGGGCGACCTCCGTGACCTTGGCAGATTGCAATAAATCGAGCAGCGAATCAACGCCGACAAGATTGGGGGTTGTGAAAACTACGCCAACTGAACTGGAAGTTTTATCGTTGGAATTCATCTGGCTGGAAGGTGTGGAAGTGGCGCCCTGAGGGTCCGCTACCGTCGAGAAAGAACCCCTCACTTGGTGCATCTCGACATTGTCCCATAGCAATGGAGGTGATGCAAGGGTAAACCTTTGGATAACCTCTGGCGGTGCCCTTTGAGAGCCCAAAACGCATCTTGGTGACTGGGGGAGCCGGATACATCGGTTCCCATATGGCGCTGTGCCTTGCCGAATCGGGATATTCGGTGACGATCGTCGACAATTGTTTTCGAGGACATGTTGGTGCAGTCGATGCACTGCGCAGAGCTGCGCCCACTGCCACCATTGGATTCGAGCAAATTTCTATTCACGAAACCGATCGCCTCGCACACATCATGCGCGAGAATCAGATCGATGCAGTCATTCATTTCGCGGCGCTTGCATATGTCGGCGAATCTGTCGAGCGCCCACTGGATTATTGGTGGACCAATCTGGGTGGCACTCTTTCACTCCTCAAAGCGATGGATTCTACGAAAGTTGGCCGCCTGATTTTCAGTTCAACTTGTGCGACATATGGCGTTCCCACTGAGGGCGCAAACTCGATTGACGAATCCTGTCCGCAGAATCCAATCAATCCATATGGCGCTGCAAAGTTGGCGGCGGAGCATGCGATTGCTGATCATCAGAATTCAATCTTGCGTAGCGGCGGCGACTTTGCATTTGCAGCACTTCGATATTTCAATGTCATTGGCAGCGATCCGCATGGACGCATCGGTGAAGATCACAGACCCGAATCGCATCTTGTGCCATCGTGCCTGCTCGCAGTTCTGGGAAGGCGCGATCCACTGTGCATCATGGGAGATGACTATCCCACAAGCGATGGAACTTGCGTTCGCGATTATGTCGACGTTGGAGATCTCTGCGCGGCGCATCTTGCTGCACTCAATGCGTTGACCGCTCGCGAATCTCTGCGCTTGAATGTCGGAACTGGTCGAGGTCACTCGGTTCTGGAAATTCTGCAAGCATGCGAAAGAGTTTGTCAACGCGCAGTTCCAGCAGTGCGTGGTGCCAGACGAGATGGAGATCCACCGATGCTCGTCGCGAACGCCGCAGAAATTCAGCGTCTTTTACGCTGGTCCCCTGCTGTGCGAACGCTTGACGAATCCATTGGAAATGCGTGGAAATGGATCTCTGCCAACCCAAATGGGTATGGATGAATCAGAAGGGTTGAATCAGACGGGTTCAATCAGAATGGCACACTGAGCATCACATAGCCCATCAGGCTATTGCGCCCAGGATTCGTATCACCCGTGTTGGCATTGGAGATGTGATACCAACGCGCGCCGACCATCATTCGAAGATCGCGACAAATCTCCCACGAAACTCCCATGCCTGCTTGCGGTGTGAAATTGAGCGATGTTCCGCCTGATGGAGTGTCGTATGCCGTTGCGATCAATCCAGAACCTGCGTCGCCATAGATCGACCATGTATCCATACTAATGAAGTGCCAACGAAAAAGAATTGTGGCTCCACCGCCCCATGTGTTCTGAACAGGTTGCTCGATGTAATCGCCTTCGATCTGGAAATCAATTGAGAAATTATCGACAAAGAACCAACTCAAACTCGCACCAAACTCTCCTTGATCAGCACCATCGAAATCCGTTGCAACTGCGTCGAGCAACTGCCAACGCCAAGAACCTTCTTCCCCGAATCGCACTTTTTCAGATGATGCTGGCGCAGGCGTTGCAGCAGTCGACGCGGGCGTTGACGATTGACCCGCATCTGGAATCAACTGCACGCCTGAGTTGACAAAGTTGGGTTGAAAAGTGAAATCAATCGCATGCGCTTTCGCATTCATGCAAGCAAGTACACAGGCTGCGATAGAGACAAATCGAATTTGATTTCGCATCTTCATATGTGCAGAGTATGACCATAAAAAAACCGCTCGATCGCTCCGACACGACCGAACGGTATTAATCACAACTTCCATCGGAAGCTGTAAAGAAGGCAAAGGGGGAGATGCACAGTATCTTCTCCACTCTGTGGCGGTCAATGGCATAAAACAATCTTTTTCCTGCATTTGTAAGCCATTCCCTGCAAAACACTTATGAGCCACCCCCCCGACCCTATCCAGCAAATCCCCTCCTCCGGCGGTTCTTTTATCAATGTGGCGCTTGTAGCCCTTCGCCGCAAGGGAATAGCTCGAAGCAGCATCGAAATTCTCATAGCCAAGCGCCTTGCCGACGCGGAGATTCTTCCTGGGGCGTGGGAGATGCCAGGTGGCAAAGTCGAAGAAGGCGAAGCGCCCAACATCGCCGCGGCGAGAGAATTGCTGGAAGAGACTGGAGTGGACTGCACAGATCCATCATGCGCTTGGATTGACGTTGGGGTGGTCGAGCCACCGGCACCAATTGGGCGCCCCGCTCCTCGGTTTCACATCTATTCGGTCGAGTTGCCTATGGGTTCGGTGCCTCGGGCGTTGGCGGCATCAAGCATCGCGTGGGTCGAGTTGGAGAAGCTGCACAAGATCGATTGGCCGGCAACGAATGACGCAGTTGTGAAGGCGCTGAGAACAGCGCTTCAGAAAATAAAATGAATTCAGAAAATCAGATTTGAGCCTAGTGCTCCGATTTCACGCTGCGGAATTCGGAGCGGTATTCGGCGCGGCACCGGGAACAGCAGGCGGCAGTAGCGTCGGAGGAACAGGGATCGCAGATGAACCCTTCTGCGGAATCGCTCCCTGCTCGGTTTTCACGGGTGCAAAGATCGCATCCTGCACTGCTGTCTTTGGCTTTTGGATTTCGACTTCTGGAACAATTTCATCTGGTTCACTGCGAGCAGCAACTTGCATTTGGCGTGCACGAGCGAGCAAATCAACTGGATCATTGTTGGCAGGTATGAAATCAAAATGCCAATCAACACGGCTCTCCAAATCGAGTGGCGCAACTTCGACAAGCAAGTCTGCGCCAATAAAATCCCAGACTGGCGCTGATGCGGTTCCAGAACCGACGATCGATTCATAACCTTCATGCTTCAATCGCACGTCGTATTCGCCATAAAAAAGGAAATCGACTTCGCAGGGAGTTCGACCAACTTCACGGTCGTTGACAAAGACCAATGCATCAGATGGTGTTGATGTAATGGCGATCGTTCGGCGTACACAACCAGTACAAAGCACCGTTGCGAGTGCGGTCAAAGACAAGACGAAGATTCGGCATCGGACCATACGGCAATGATTCTAACGTCCCTCTACACTTCCAATCGTGGCACTGCTTGAAACACATGGACTCGTGAAAAGTTATAACGGCCGACGAGTCGTTGACAATGTCTCTTTTACTGTGGATGCAGGAGAAATCGTTGGACTCTTGGGCAGAAATGGCGCAGGCAAGACCACAAGTTTTCGTATGGCAATTGGAATGATCTCTCCCGAGGCCGGCAGAGTGGTCTTTGCGGGCAAGGACATGACCAATGACCCGATGTATATCCACGCGCGTGCAGGCATGGGATATCTCTCTCAAGAACCAAGCGTTTTTCAACGGCTTTCAGTCGAAGACAACTTGATGGCGATCTTGCAGACGCGGCCGATCAGTCGCGCCGAGCAACGATCAACTTGCCAAAGTTTGCTCGCACAATTCGGGTTGGAACACAAACGCAAAGAACAAGCGCGAACATGTTCCGGCGGCGAAAGACGGCGTCTGGAAATTGCTCGTTCGCTGATCACACGTCCTCGTTTGATCCTGCTCGACGAACCATTCGCTGCCGTCGATCCGCACACAGTCGAAGAATTACAATCCGAAGTCCGCCGCTTGGCTGAACAAGGAATCGCGATCCTCGTCACCGATCATAATGTTCAGCAGACGCTGCGTATCTGCACACGCGCGTACATCATTCACGAGGGGAAGAATCTGCGCGATGGCGATCCAAAAACGATCATCAACGATCCACTGGTGCGAGAGGCATATCTCGCATCAACATTCAAAGGCGATGAATTTGGTTAATGGCCAAAGGCTGCCGCACGATACTTCTCTGATTGCTGAAGCAATTCGATTCGAATCTTGACCACGCGCACTGGTGTCGCAGAGAGCACTGTGAAACGTGCGCCATATCTGGAAAATGCTTCGCCTACCAGTGGAATGCGACCGAATTCCAAGAGAATCAAACCAGCGATGGTGTCGAAATCTTCTTCGGTCGGCAATTCCAAAGCAGTCGCTGCCGCAATATCTACCAGCGGAATTCGGCCATCGGTTTCCCAACCAGCCTTGGCGTTCCCAGTCAATTGAGGTTCAATTTCGCTCGATGGCTCGTGCTCGTCATAAATCTCTCCAACGATTTCTTCCAGCACATCTTCAATCGTGATCAATCCTGCAGTCCCACCAAATTCGTCGACCACCAATGCAAGATGAACTTCAGTCCGCTGAAATTCGCTCAGGAGTTCGCTCACAGGTTTCGTCTCTGGAACGCGCGGCGGCTGCCGAAGGATTGGTCGCAACTTAAAGTCAGTCGGCGCCTGTCCAAGAAAGCGAACGAGATCTTTGAAGTACAAGATGCCAACGACTTGATCCATATTCTCTTGATAGACCGGCACGCGCGAATGCCCGGCGGTTTCGATGAATGCGCGAATCACTGCGATATCGTCGGTGTATGCGATTCCTTCGATTTGAGTCCTTGGAGTCATCACTTCTGAGACAACCGTTCCGTGAAACTCCACAGCATTTTGAATGATTCGTGCAGAGAGCGCGTCGATGCCGCCTGCTCGTGCGCTATCGGTGATTGAGTGAATCAGATCCTGCTCGATCGTCTCGTGATTCGGCAACGCTCCAAGCAATCTGCGAACTGCTTCATCGACAAATCCGCCGACCCACAAAATTGGATGTGTTGCCCAAAAGGAAATTCGCAAGATGGGATATGTTCCAATCACTAATCCAACACCGCCATATCGAGCGATTGCAACGGCGATCACGCTGGTCGTCAACCACACCACGATGCTCGCAGTTGCGAGTGCCATCAGAATCGAAGGCCACTCCAAAGGAATCATCGGATCACTCGGCCGAAACATCGCCAGAACCACAAGCAAGCATGAAAGTCGACCGAATGTGCGGAAAAATGCGACTGCATGTTCGAGGTCAGTCGCGTGAGCGAGAATCCAAACTCCAGCTTGAACGCGTCCATACAAAGCGCAGCGCCGCTCGATTGCTGTGGCACTGGCTGTACCAAGTGCAAGGTTGAGTGCCGAGAGAAAGGTTGTGACAAGCAGCAAACCCACGAGAATCAGAATCAATCCAGTCGTCATGAGCGCTCTCCTCCTCGAGGTGCATAGACCGCACCGAGACCAATCGAAGTGAGAATGCGATCTTCTTCCGCGTGCATTCGCCGCGCCTGAACTTCATCCTGATCGTCGAATCCGATTGCGTGCAGAAGTCCATGTACGGCGTATAAGGCCAGCTCATTCTCGACAGAATGCCCAAACTCCGCACAGCGCCGCTCCGCTTCGTCGGCGCACAGCGCAAGATCGACTTCGATGCCAGATGCAGTATCGCCTTGCACAAAGGTCAAAACATCAGTGGTTCCAGCGACATTGGAATATTTTTCATGCAGTTGCGACATCTCTTCATCACGCACAATACGAATTGAGATTTGGGAAAACGTCAGGGATTTCCCTTCGACTGCAGGCAAGAATTCGATCATACTGCGCACCAAATCAACCATTTTTGCCTCGGCCAGCGGGACCGCGGAAACCAATTCGATTGATGTGCGTGGATTGCTCAACGGGCGACGAGATGCACAGGAATGAATTTCGGCTTTACGCGCCGTTCAAATTCACTGCGGAACTTGTTCACGATTGTTCGCACGAGCCAATTGTTTCCATCTGCCAAACCACAGATCGTGGTTCCTTCAGAAAGTCCCATCGATCCGCCGAGTTCCAATAGCAAATCCAAATCAGCACTTGTTGCA
Source organism: Singulisphaera sp. GP187 (assembly GCA_945896765.1). GTDB lineage: Bacteria > Planctomycetota > Phycisphaerae > Phycisphaerales > SM1A02 > F1-60-MAGs104. The sequence goes on along the minus strand of CAMDEL010000011.1, from coordinate 7,682 downwards.
TCACCACGCTCGATACGTGTGAGCAACTTATAGATCCAACCAGATCCTTCGCGACACGGGGTGCACTGACCGCACGACTCGTTCATGAAGAATCGGGCGCAATTGCGGGCAACGGCGACCATATCGGTGTCTTCGTCAAAGATCGTTGGGCATGCTGTTCCAAGACCAAGCACATCGCATCGACGACCGATGTCGAAATCCATCGCAGCGTCGAATTGATCGGTGCCAAGCACGCCCATCGAGACGCCGCCTGCGATTGCACCTTTGAATTTTTTCCCGCCACGCATGCCGCCACAATATTCGTTGACAAGTGTGCTGAGGGGAATTCCAAGCGGTGCTTCGAAGCATCCTGGCCGAGCGACGTGGCCAGAAACTCCCATCAATTTGGTTCCATACGACGGCATTCCACCGAATGAACTTTCCACGCCAATTGACTTCCACCACGCAACTCCACGGAGCATGATGTCTGGAACTGCAGCGAGTGTTTCAACATTATTCACAATTGTTGGACGACCAAAGACTCCTTTCACTGCTGGGAATGGCGGCTTGACTCGCGGCCAACCGCGCTTGCCTTCGATGGCTTCAAGCAATCCAGTTTCTTCGCCACAGATGTATGCGCCAGCACTGCGATGCATATAGCACTCAACTGCATGCTTTGACTTTCCTCGCATCAAACCTTGCTTGCCGAAAATTCCTGCTGCGTATGCCTCTTCAATTGCACGTTCCATCACCCGCGCTTGATGGTGATACTCGCCTCGAATGAAGAAGTATGCGACATCCAACTTGCACGCCCAACACGCGATTGCGATTCCCTCGAGAACAAGATGCGGATCGAAATCAACGAGTAGTCGATCTTTGAATGTCCCTGGTTCTGCTTCGTCGCAGTTGATGCAGAGATAACGCAGACCTTTGCCATCTTCTGGGGCAAGGAAAGACCACTTCAATCCCGCAGGAAAACCAGCGCCGCCGCGCCCTCGAAGAATCGCATCCTTCACAGTTGCGACCACTTGGGCGGACTCCATATCAAGCGACTTTTCGAGGGCTTTGTATCCATCGGTCTTCACAAACTCGTCATAGCCGACGATGTGCCGAGTCTTTGGATCTCCGTGAGGAAATGACGGAATGCGCTTGGTCAGGATTGGCTCTGAGAGTTTCATAAAGTTGTGCCTTTTGGCATTTCTGGTGAATCGAGTTGAACGACTTGGTCGATGACGATGCGGCGATGCAAGACCGTACCAACTTGTTCTTCGCGAACAGCGGCACGCACGGTTTGAACGTTTTCTTGATGAGAAGAAGGACTGACTGGCTTCACAGGCGTCTTGATCGCCTTGAGAATATGCCCGATGCATTCACCGCAACTTCGTGCAATGCTGTGCGGCTCTGCTGGGTGCGGAGTGTTCATAGGCGAAGTGCTGATCATGTGTGACTTGCCGACTGTGATTTTTGAGCCAACACTTCATCGATCAGTTGATCGACCTTCGCAACGGTCAATTTTTCGTGCAGAACATCGTTGAACAACGCGACTGGCGCAGTGTCGCACGAACCAAGACATTCCATCGTCAACAATGTGAACGCACCATCTTCGGTGGTTTCGTGCGGTTCGATGCCCAATCTTTGGCGAACACGATCGAGAATCGCCTGATGTCCGCAGATTTCGCAAGCGAAAGTGTGGCAGACTCCGATGATGCATTTCCCCATAGGTTCGAGCGTGTATTCCTCATAAAAAGAAACAGTATCGAGCACATCGGATGGTGCGATCTTGAGAAAGTTGGCGATCTCAATCATCGCCTGATATGGCACATGTCGGTATGTGTGTTGCACATCATGCAGAATCGGCATGAGAGCACCGTGTGTGGTTGCGTACTTTGGCAGCGTGGTGCTCTGCCAACGCGCGATCATTTGCGCCGTGCAGTAAGGCTCACTTCGAGTTGGCACCTTCATGGTGCCCGATGGTTTTGTCTTCCAGGACATTCGTGTTCTCCAATGTGATCGCGGTCAGCGATCGAGCTCTGCGGCAATGATGTTGAGAGATCCCAAGACCGCCACCGCATCGGCGAGTTGGTGCCCTTCAATCAGTTTCGGAAACAACTGAAAGTTATAAAAGATCGGTGGTCGTACACGAACGCGCCACGGACATCGTCCGCCATCCGCAACGATGAGATATCCCAATTCTCCGTTGGGACCTTCAATGCCGCCATACGCTTCGCCGATGGGTGTGTCCCATCCACGGTTGTGCATCATCAATTCGAATTGTTGAATGGTCCCTTCAATCGAACCATAGACATCGCCTTTGTCTGGAAGACGGGCTTTATTGTTCGCCGAAGAATCAATCGGCCCCTTTGGAATGCGATCGATGAGTTGACGAATAATCTCGACGGATTGCTTCAATTCCTCGAGACGAACAAGATATCTGGACAAGCAATCGCCCGTTGTTGCGACGGGAACAATGAACTTGACTGCATCGGCGCCCTCGCCGTCCCAATTATTTGCGAAGCACAAGTATGGATCGTCTTTGCGCATATCGCGACGAACGCCAGAGGCGCGCGCGATCGGTCCGGTTGCTCCCCATGCGATTGCATCCGCGGCTGAAATTGCACCGACTCCATCGAGTCGATCAACGAAAATGCGATTGCGATTGAGCAGTGTTTCAATATCACCAATTGCCTTGGCCATGCGAACATTGATGAACTCTTTCACCATACGAATGAAAACTTCATCATCGGGAAGGTCGCGCCACGCACCTCCAACGCGCGTCCAATCGGGATGAAAGCGCTGGCCAGAGACATAATCAAGAATGTCATAGATGAATTCGCGTTCGTTGAATCCATACAAGAATCCAGTGAAAGCGCCTAAATCCAAGCCCGCTGCTCCGACGCACAACAAATGATTTTGAATGCGACCGAGTTCGGCCATAATCGTGCGAATCACTTTGCAACGCGGCGTCAGATCGATGTCAAAGAGTGTCTCGACTGCTGTGTGCCACGCAACATCGTTGCAAATTGGCGACGCATAATCCATTCGACTGATCGTGCAAACATACTGGTTGTAATCATGATGCTCGCCAAGTTTTTCAAAACCCGAATGCAAATATCCGATATGCGGCGTCGCGCGCGCGATGCGCTCGCCATCCAACTCGAGCACCAATCGCAATGTGGTGTGTGTTGCGGGATGCTGAGGACCGAAGTTGAGAATCCAACGATCGGGTGATTGAAAATGATCCTTCAGGTATTCGGTGGTCTCGATATCGAGACCGTAACCCTCATCAGGTTGCAAGGTGAACGGCATAGAACAATAAGTATAGGAACTAGCCGCGGAACACGGCGCCCAAACGTTTGCCCAAGACGGAACTGGCCGCCATCATCGTCGCAGCCAATAAAAGCATCGCCCAAGTTCCCATTGCACTTGCGATTGCAGGCCCATCACCGAGCCGATCAAAGAGGGTATAGATCGCCTTTGTAACGGGGAAATCCGCCTCCCGCTGCGCAAGCAAAAGCGAATCGGAAACCTCCAGCATGGACAGACTGAACGCCAAGAGCCCCCCCGCAATCATGTTGGCGGCGACCAATGGCACGACGATCTTGCGCAAGATTCGACCCGGCTTTGCCCCGACGCTTGCCGCAGCCTCTTCGAGATCGACGGGTGTCTGTTCCAACCCTGCGACAATCGATCGCACGACGTATGGCAATCGCCGAATGGCATATGCAATGATCAGAAATGGAAATGGATTTGGCTCAGCGCCGACGATGTTTCCCCAAGAAGCAAGTGGCGCTTGCGAAAACCACATCCACCACGATGTCGGCAGAATCATTTGCATCCAACCGAGCCAAGATGGAGCCGTCGCAGCGAATGGCCACTCCAAACTCATCGAGACGAATCCAAATGCAAGCACGAGACCTGGAACTGCGATGGGCAACATCACCATCACATCGAGAAGCCAGCGAAGTGGAAGCTTTGTTCGCACCAAGATGCGCGCTGCTGCGACACCAAGGATCAGATCGAGCAAGACTGCGAATCCCGCCAGAAAAAGTGAATTACGAATGGCTCCCGCCGCAAGCGGATGTTGCAAAGCGTGGGCAAAATTGGCAAATGTCCATGCTTGCGGAAGAATCGTTTGATACCAACTGCCTGAGACGCTGAAAGCAGAAAGCACAACGCCGATATGAGGCAGGCATGCAATGAATGCGATGCCTCCCAGCAATGCCCACGCACCGATCGATCCTTTCCAACCAAGCGGAGTTTCCACTCTGCCGACGGATGCTTTCGTGGAAGTCGTTGCGAGAGATCGCCCGAGCGTCGATCTTCCAATGAGATAAATGCTCGTTGCCACGACAAACATCACCACAGTCAGCGCGTATGGCTGTCGCGATGTTTCGATTTCTTTCAGTCCATCGAAAATCTGCACACTTGTCACGGTGCGGAAACCAAACATCAGCGGCGTGCCGAGTTCGGTGAAGCTCCAGACAAAGACGATTGTTGCTCCCGCGAAAAAACCAGGTCGCAGCATTGGCAGTGTGATGCGTGTGAATCTGCGCCAAGGTCCAGCGCCAACATTGCGCGCGGCTTCTTCCAATCCTGGATCAATATTTGCCAGCGACGCCAAGAGATTCAGATAGAGAATCGGATACAGATGAAGCCCTTGCAACAAGATGATGAACACAAATCCACCGTCGAGAAGAAAGTCAATTGGCGCAGAAATCGCACCAATATTCAGCAGAATGGCATTCAGGCTTCCCGTCCGCCCGATGATCGCCTCGATGCCAATCGCGCCGACGAATGGCGGCAAAATCAACGGCGCTAAGAGCAGTGCATTGAGAAAACCCTTTCCAGCAAATGCACAGCGTGCAGAGACCATCGCCATCGGAATCGAAACGATTGCCGCGATGAGCGTCGTCAACAGACCAATCGCGAGCGCATTCCAAAGTCCAAGTCGAAGTTGCGGATCTCGAAAGACATCAAGAATGTGAAAGAAAGTCCATCCCTTGGAATCATGCAGCGCGCCATGAACGGAATACCAAATTGGAAGTAATAAAAAAAGACCCAGAATTGCCAGAAGCCCAGCGAGAATGATGGAATCAATTCGACGCGCGCGCACGATGGTGCAAGAGTAACCCCAAACTCAAATACCAAAACTCAACCTGAACGCTTTATCCCCAGTTGGAAAGCAACCCAGCAAGATCCAGGCCGTCTGTGTTGCCATCACCATTCACGTCGCCACTACTGCCACCCCAACCACTCAGGAGTGTGGTGAGATCTATTCCGTCGACCCTTCCATCTTGATTCAGATCGCCAATCATCGGCGGCATAATCCATGCCAGTGCAAACGATGTTGCAGTGGTTGCGGTTCCAATTCTTTTCACTTCGATTAAATAATCTCCCGCAACCAGGTTCTTCACATAGAGATGTTCGACATTGTCGACGGTTGATCTGCTGGCGACATTTCCACTAGAAAAATAGGCGGCACCTTGATCGCCCTCAAGTGACCAAATTCCACCCGTGCTATCCAAACGAAGCAAAGTCAGATTGATATCTGCAACTGTCGGCACCGAAATTGAAGTTAATAAGGATCGATTCCATACTGCAACAACTGAGAATTCTGGGATTGTTTGCGATGAGCGAATTCGCCAATATCGAGTTGCACCAGATGGAATGACCTCGAAATCCCACCCAGCCGGTGGCACAAAATTCACAGCCGGAGTTGCCAAACCATCGCGCTCTCCTCCAGTCAAGATGCGATGACTTCGATCAACATTCACAACATCGACGCCATAAATCCGATCGAGCGGCTTCACAGTCAATCCACGAGTCACACCGCTTGTCGCTGGATTGTTCGTCCAACCAGTTCGATGTCGTGCGCCGGCCATCATGACGGCTTTGATCACCGTTGTCTCGTCCGCATTGGGATTCATTGAAACGCTCGGATGCGTTGCGGCTGTCTGAAAAAGCAGCGCGGCAACGGAACTGACCACGGGTGTTGCCCAACTCGTGAGAGCGCTTGGAGCAACAATTTCAGGTTTCATTCGACCAACACCATCACCACCTGCTGGAACATCACCATGCGAGTGATTGCCATCCATCAGTCCAACCGAAAGACCGTGATAACCCATCGCCATCAACGGATAAGTTGCAGCAGTCGCACCATTGTTCATTCCCACCATGTAAAGCGTGTCATCACGGTTCATCGCGAAATCAGCGCGACGCAGGATTTCGTTGTCAACAGCAGTTGGAGTCGATCCAGATGCGCCACCAATCCAACTGTTGTTGTAAATCTTCAATGCAGTCGATAGAGGGAGCGCGGGCGAAATAGATGCTCCTTGACCGTACTTCAGCACCGAGTTGATAAAACTGTTTGCCTCCCAAAGATAAATCTGTGTCACACCACCGGCGATGCTTCCAGTATTGGAATAGAAAGATTGCGCGACTGTGTTTGCGTGCCAACTGACTGTGGGAACGCCACTCTGGGGCAAGAATGTCTTGCCCGAAAATTCTGGAGCGACTAGATTTGGTCCATAGTTTGCAGCAGTTCCATCGCCACCCGCTTCAACTTGTGCAACATTGATTCCCGCACCATTTGGAATCGCCTGCCCACTCAATCGTGCAACCAAAGTGTCATAGCCAATCTCATCTGCAAGCACACCTGTTGTGAAAGCAAGGGAAACAGTGCTGCCGACAAAAAGGTGCAGGAAAATCAATCGATTTTTTCCCAAACAGAAAGGCCTCATACTCATACCGTAGCATTACATTTATAAAAGGCAAAAATGAGTGCGAAGAATTTCACAATTTTAGTTTGCGAACCCCTTGCGCAAGCCCCAATGGCTTGGTTGAAGGGCGTTGCGCGGGTCATTGAGGGCGGTTGCGCTTGCGAGGCCTTTGCCGCGAACGCCCAAGATGCGACGGGTTTGGTGGTGCGAACCTATACCAATGTCGACCGAGCGCTCTTGGATCGCCTGCCCAATTTGAAGGTTGTGGGGCGAGCTGGTGTTGGCGTTGACAACATCGATCTTGATGCGTGCGCAGCGCGAGGTGTGACGGTGGTTCACACTCCAGATGCCAACACGCAAGCCGTCGTTGAATATGTCGTTTGCCTTCTGGGAGATGCCCTTCGCCCTCGGGTTTTTCTCGATCATGCTTTGCCGCTTGATCAGTGGGAGCATGCACGCAGCGAGATTGTTGCAAGTCGCCAAATGAGCGAACTCACTCTGGGAATTCTTGGATGTGGTCGCGTGGGAAGTCGCCTTGCTGAAGTTGCGCAGGCGATTGGGTTTCGCGTGCTCTTCAATGATCTGCTCAATGTCACGCCAGCACATTCAAGCAGCGCGATGCGTGTTGACGCCGCAACGCTGTTTCGTGAATCCGACATTCTTTCGATTCATATCGACGGCCGACCATCGAATCGTGATTTCGTCGGCGCTCCAATGATCGGGCTGATGCGATCGGATGTGGTTGTGATCAATACAAGTCGAGGGATGGTTCTGCAGACTGAAGCACTTGCGCTTTTTCTTCAGGCAAATCCGAAAGCGCGTGCGATTTTGGATGTCCACGATCCGGAACCATTCACTGCAGACAATCCACTTGTGAAATTGCCAAACGCATTTCTTGCGCCGCACTTGGCCAGCCGCACCGAGACAGCAATGACCAACATGAGTTGGGTCGTACGCGATGTGATCGAAGTGGCGATGGGACGA
>CAMDEL010000010.1 GCA_945896765.1 Singulisphaera sp. GP187 | reverse complement strand
AGGATCAGAACGAAGGAAATCTTGGCATTCTGTGCGTTGGCAATTTCGATCAGCAGACGCCAAGTATGGCGCAACTTGCTGCGCTGGATCGTCATCTGCGCGTTTGCATGCTGAAGTACAAGGTCAAGAGCAGGCAGGTGCTTTCACATCAGGAGTGGGCGAGTGCGCATACCGCTTGTCCGGGGCGAAATTTGCAATCAAAGATGGACGGAATTCGCCGCGCAGTCGCATGACCGCCTAGCCCATGCGGCTCTCGCGTGCCTTTCGCGCTCGCTCATCATCTGCATCCAACTTCGCTTGAAACTTTGGATCGCGCCGCTCCTGACGATTGACCAGTTTCCATGCACAAAAGCCAATTGCTGCCATGCTGACGATCGAGACGAGTATGGAAAAAAATGTATACACAGATTGACTCTAGTCGAGAACCTTCTGTTCAGATCGACTTTGTGCGGACTGTTCTGCGGACTGTTCTGCGAACCAAGGAGCGAGTGCGGAATATGCGTGCGCATACCTCCGAGCGAGCGCAGGAAAGTAAGCGGCGTCAGGACCGACGCGAGTTGAATTCGATTCTTTGATGTGAGCTGTCGCACTGTCAATGTTGGACCAGAGACCTGCGCCAACGCCAGCGATGAGCGCAGCGCCATACGCGGCACCATCGGTTTGTTCGACAGTCGCAGTCGGCAAGTCGAATGCGTCGGTCATCAATTGTCGCCAGAATCGATTGCGTGCGCCGCCACCCGAAAGTCGAATGCGATCTGCGCGCGCGCCAGTTTGGCGAACAAGCGCGAGTACTTCACGAAGAGAGCATGTGACGCCTTCAACGATTGCTCGCGTCAGATGCGCCCGCGTCGTACGAGTCGATATTCCTACGAAAGTTCCGCGTGCATTTGGATCGGCGTGAGGAGTTCTCTCGCCAGAAAGATAGGGAAGGAAGAGTGCGCCTTCGCAGCCAAACGGTGCGCTTTCCGCTTGTTTCAGAATCAATTCGTATGGATCCACTCCTAGTGTTCGTGCAGATGCAACAAGATCCTCGCACATTGCATCGCGCCACCAACGCAAACTTCCGCCTGCGGACAAAGTCACGCCCATCAAATGCCAGCGATTTGGAATCGCATGACAAAATGAATGCAGAACTCCGTGTGGAGTCGGTCGCCACTCGTTTGTTGTGGCAAATATCACGCCACTTGTTCCCACTGTGCAAGCGACAGATCCTTCAGAAGTGATTCCCGTTCCAACTGCTTGCGCTGCTTGATCGCCTGCGCCTGCAACAACAATTGTTCCCACTGGAAGTCCTGTTGCTGCTGCGCCATCGTCGTGCACACGCGAACTTGGTGTTGTTGATTCGAAAAGTTCTGGAAGTAGAGCATCGTCGATTGAAAGTGCTTCGCACATCTCTTTCGACCAACGACGATTTTCGCAGTCAAGCAGCAGCGTTCCAGAAGCGTCGGCCATATCGGTATGAATCGCTCCAGTCAGTCGAAGTCGGACATAGTCCTTCGGCAACATGATGCGTTTCGCGATTCGCATTGTTTCTGATTCGTGCTGCATCAGCCAAAGCAACTTGGGTGCAGTAAATCCAGGAAGCAGACGATTGCCAGTCAATCTCCAAATTTCTGCAGCGGTGATTTCGCGCTGTGCTTTCTCGCAGACTTCGGCCGTGCGCTGATCATTCCACATAATCGCAGGTCGAATTGGACGATTGTCCGAATCAACAATCACGAGTCCATGCATTTGACCTGCGAGTCCCACAGAGACGATGTCGCCCGCACGAACTGCCTCGTGAGAGGTGAGATTTCGCAGCGCTTCACAAGTGGCGCGCCACCAAATGTCAGGATGCGTTTCGGTCCAGCCTGGGCGGGGAGAATCGAATTCATATTCAATGCTTGCAGTTGCAACGACGGCGCCATCTCGACTGACAGCGAGCGCCTTCAGCGAACTTGTTCCAACATCAATTCCAATGCAAAGTTCAGGTCGTTTCATGGGGCGCATCGAGGAAGAACGCATCCAACTGCGGTTGTGGATGCAAATGGAAGTGGATGACCGTCAGCAATCGCGTCGACAACATCTGCGAGATCTCGTTTGGTTGGCGGTCCATAGGAAACCCCTAGTCCTTTATAACGATCGTCGATCCGACCTCGGTACATCACATTGTGATTTGCATCAAGAACGACAACAGATGGAATGATTTGCGCGCCAAGATTGCACGCAAACTTCTGAGTCGGGTCAATGACTGCTGGCAATGGCAACGAATACTCGCGTTGAAAAGTTCGGATGACATCGGCAGAAATGTCGTATTCGGAAAAAATCATGATCCATGAAATTCCTCGCGCTTCATCGCGAGCAGAAATCCTTGCAATTTCAGGGGAATATGATCGGGAGATCGGGCATTCTGGCCCCGCGAAGAGATAGACCGTCGCACGATTTGCGTTTGGAAGATTCCGGCCGTCGATGTCGGTTGTTGGCAAATCGCTGGCGGGAATGATCCGGCGGGTCGAGCGCTCATCGACCGTCGGCGTTGAGGCACAGTTTGTCGCTGCAAGCAGCGTGGTCGTGAAGAACATTGCGGCGAGCGCGCGCATCAACATGCTGCAAAGGGTATCGCGCATGGCAATAAGAGGATCTGCTGGCGCACGGACTTTCTCACGGCGATCTACTCTTGACATCGTGACACCATCCGCACTTGACTGGTCGATTGTGATTGCGTTTGTCGCCGTGCTGATTGGGACAGCGCTGTATGCCAATCGTCTTGCGCGTGGGGTGTCTGGATTTCTCAGCGCAGATCGATGCGCGGGGCGATATCTGGTCACCGTCGCATACAACATGGCGCAAGTTGGAGTGATCACGCTTGTTTGGTATTTCCAACTTGGATATGACGTGGGATACACACAAATTTGGTGGGGATATTTTGAAGGCCCTTCGCTGATCTTGTTAGCAATCACGGGGTGGGTGATTTATCGATTCCGCGAAACGCGCGCAATGACCCTGGCACAATTTTTTGAATTGCGATACTCGAAGAAATTTCGCGTGATGTCGGGAATCGTTGCTTTCGTCGCAGGCATCGTGAATTATGGGATTTTTCCAGGTGTGACGGCGCGTTTCTTTATGGCGCTCTGCGGCATGTCGGAACATTTCACGATCGCAGGCGAGACATTCGCAACATTTCCAGTCATCATGTTGATCTTGCTCAGTCTTGGTCTCTTCATGATCTTTGCAGGCGGAATGGTGTCGATCATCATGACCGACTTTCTGCAGGGAGTTTTCTGTTTCGGTTCATTCGTGTTCATCTGCTTCTGGTTGCTTGCACAATTTCCATGGCCTGTGTTGGAACGCGCGATGTTCTCGATGCCCGAAGGGACTTCCTTCATTGATCCATTCAACTTGAGCAAGGAAAAGAATTTCGATGTGCTGTACTGGGCGATCTCTGCATTCATCTTGTTCTATGCGGCGCGCGCGTGGCAAGGAGATCAGGGATACAACTCTGCGCCGCTGAATGCTCACGAAGCGCGGATGGCGCAGATTCTCAACGGGTGGCGTTATCGCGTACTGATGTTGGTGACAATCATCATTCCGCTTGCGGTGCGAGCGTTTTTGACGCAGCCCGAATACGCGGATGCGGCAGCTCCGATTCACGCAGCATTGGAGCAAATGCCATCGGGGGCACTGCAAGCAGAAATGCGAACGCCACTGGCGATGGCGTTGATGCTTCCCACGGGGATTCTTGGCCTTTTTATCGCAGCAATGTTGGGTGCTGCGGTTTCGACTGATGAGGCATATTTGCATTCTTGGGGATCGATCTTCATACAAGATGTCATTCTTCCATTTCGGCGAAAGCCGTTTGATCCCAAGACGCACATTTTGCTTTTGAAACTCGCAGCGCTTGGTGTGGCGATCTTCGCCTTCACTTTTTCGCTGCTGTATGAACCGACGCAATACATCGCAATGTTTGCGGCGCTCACTGCGAGTGTCTTTGTCGGTGGTGCTGGAGCAGCAATCATCGGAGGTTTGTATTGGAAGCGTGGATCGACTGAGGCTGCTTGGGCGGCGATGTTGACAGGAATGGGACTTGCAGCACTTGGAGTGATCGTGAATCAACTTCCAGAGGTTGGGCTGCGAGAAACAATCGCAACTGGGGGGATGGCAACTCTTCCAGCTGAAGTTGCACTTTGGTTGCGCACGACTTTCACTGGTCAAGAGATGAGCTTCATCGGAATGATTTCTGCATGCGTGATGTATGTCGGCGTCAGTCTCTTTGGGCCGCGTACGGACTTTAATTTGCAGCGCATGCTCAATCGCGGGCCTTGGCGAGTTGAAGGCGATGCATCCATCGATGATGCTCCTCGAACACTGCTCGAAAAACTCGGAATTGATCGACAATTCAAGGGGACTGATCGCGCCGTCACGCTTGTCACGCTTGCATGGCCGCTCTTTTTTACAGTGGTCTTTATTGTCGGAACGGCATATGCCCTCTGGCGACGAGAGTCCGGCGATCCGATTTCTGTTGCAGCATGGAGCGAGTGGTGGTTCTGGTGGACATGGCTGATATTAGGAACCAGCGTTGTCGTTGTTGTGTGGTTCACAACTGGGGGCGTGCGCGATCTGATTCGTATGGTGAGATTGCTGCGCGCTCGTGCAGTCGATGTGCGTGATGATGGAACAGTGATCGATGGTATGAACGCGGATGAAGTTGCGCGGCGTCAAACATGAGGATCTTCCATGCGATCCATTGAGTCAACTCTCTGCGGTGATGCCTGGCGATTGACTGCAAGCGATGGTCGTTCGTGGCCTGCTCACGTTCCGGGTTGTGCACATTTGGATTTGATGCGAGCGGGGGAGATTCCTGATCCAGATTCGTGTGGCGGAGAGGCCGCTCAAGAATGGATTGGTCGAACAGAGTTCACATGGAGTCGTGAGATTTCGTTGACAGCACAAATGTTGGCGCACACGCATATTGAATTGGTCTTCGAGTCAATTGACACAGTTGCCGAAGTACGTTTGGATGGAAAAGTCATTCTTCGGACTGCGAACGAGTTTCATCCCCACCGCGTTGAAATAGGCTCATTTGCGCGAACTGGAGATCCGCTGCGAACAATGCTGCTTGAAGTCACTTGCGCTGGTCCTGTGAGCGAAGTGGAGCGATTACAAATGCAACTTGGATCGCGCCCAGTCAACGGCGACTGGACGCCATATCCATTTCTTCGCAAGACAGCGTGTCAATTTGGTTGGGACTGGGGACCGCGCGTTGCATCAAGCGGCATCGTTGGCATCGTCATACTGCACGCATGGACGGGTTTACGGTTGGATTCTGTCCGTCCGCTGACACGATCATGCACGAAGGACGAAGCGATTTTAGATGTCTTTGTCGATGCAGTATGCGATGGTGATCCATCAAGATATGAAGCGCGAATCGAAATCGAATCGCCGGATGGTCGCACCTTCGATGCCGTGGTGACTTTCAAGCGAAGCGCACGAGATCTTTCTGTCATCGCGCACGCTGTCATCATTGCGCCTCGGCCGATGCGTTGGTGGCCACGCGGATATGGCGCGCAGCACATCCACCGCATGCGAGTTGAATTGACGCGGCAAAGTGCCACTCTTTCCAGTTGGTCTGGACGAATCGGATTGCGTTGCGTTGCGCTCGATACGACTCCAGAAGTTGACGGCACACGATTTGCAATACGAGTGAATGATCAAGCGATTTGGTGCGCTGGTGCGAATTGGATTCCAGAAGGACTCTTTCGATCGAATGAAACGAAAGCTCGCGAGCGACTACTGCAAGCATGCGAAGCAAACTTGGTCATGCTGCGTGTGTGGGGCGGTGGCGGATACGAATCGCAATCGTGGTACGAACTCTGTGATCAACTGGGCATTCTTGTGTGGCAAGATTTCGCGTTCGCATGCGCGACATATCCCGAAGATGATCCCTTCCCAGCGCTTGTCGAAGCTGAAGCGCGATATCAAGTCGCGCGACTTTCTTCGCATCCATCAGTGGTCCTCTGGTGCGGCGGCAACGAAGACATTCTCGCCTGGCATTCATGGGGATTCCGTGATCGATTGCGTCCAGGACAAACTTGGGGGCGTCGATATTGGTTGGAGATTCTTCCACGAATTTGCGCTGAATTGGATCCGTCGCGCCCGTATTGGCCTGAGAGTCCGTGGTCGGGATCGTTGGAACTTGATCCCAACGATTCGAATCGCGGGGATCGTCACATCTGGGATGCGACGGCGAAAGTCGAAGGTCTGCGCTCGATCACTCCAAGATTCGCAAGCGAGTTTGGTCATCAATCTCCGCCTGCACTCAGGTCTCTTGCAAAGGCGTTGGATATCGATGAAGAGACGCTCGCTTCGATGACCGCCGCCGATGGATGCGCGCTGATCACTGATCGTCAACGAGCGACGGGTGGCGACACGCCGCAATACGGAGAATTTCTTTCAAGTCGATTCGACCCCGCTGCAGATTTCGCGTCGTGGATTGTGCAGGCGCAGATTGTTCAAGCGAAGGCGATGCGAATTGCATATTCGTGGTACCGAACAAATCGTCCGCGATGTTCAGGCGCTCTCGTCTGGCAGATGAATGATGCGTGGACTGGACATTCATGGTCGCTCGTCGATGCGCAAGGGCGTGCGAAGCCTGCGTGGCATGCGGTGCGCGAATCGTGCGCCCCGCGAATGTTGACGATTCATCAGCGCGATGGTGCTTGGGTCGTCGATGCTGTCAACGATTCGCCGATTGCGTGGAAAAGTCGTGTGTGTTTATTGAAGTGCGCGAATGTGGAGCGAACAGATTCGTCGACCGATTTGCGCGAGTATTTTCTTGAAGGATTCACCGTCGAACCTTGGCAAACGATCACGGCTTTGCAGATACCGCAGGAATTTCTTCCAGATCACACGAGCATTTTGTTTGCAGAAGCGCCGACGGAATTTCGTGCCGACCCGATCGCAATTGCGTGGGCATCTGGAGCGCACGAACGAGATCTGCGCACTCCAACTGGAGAGAGTTTCATCCCCAAAGCGTCAATTGAGTGGAAGGAACGGCTTGGGTTTGATGGAAGCGCTCTTGCAAGCGCGACTGTTGTTGTGCATGCATTGTCGCCAATCGTTGATGCGCTTCTGGTGCCGCGCGGCGATTGGGTCAGCGTTACGCCGATGTTGATCTCATTGCCTCCCAGCGAGTCGCAGAATGTTGAGATTGTTTGGCGAACAGATTCGGCATCAACCTCTTCTGAAAAACTTCGCACGAAAAATTATCGAGTTGATCTTTTCGCAGCAGGTCAATCAATCGCAGTGTTGAATTCGTCCGGCACGGCGTAAGAAATAAGGTGATGTTTTTCGAGAGTCGATCTGCGACTGCATATGTTGTCGCCTGCTGATCATTCCGATCCGCATGGAGACCCATATGCAGCGCGCCGCACAAAATTCAATTTCGCACTCAATTTTGCACCCAATTTCGCACTCAATTTTGCACACCGGAATCATGCTTGCACAAGCAAAGGATTCGCCAATGACAATTCAAGAGAAGTATGAGGCGAAGCGAAAGATGCGTCATGACGCAATCGATCGTTTTGTCGCCGATGCACTCGATCGTGGAGACTGCGCGGATCGTATGTATTGGACGCTGATTTATGATTTCGAACATGCAGCGATGACGACAAACTTGCAACAACTTGAAGAAGCTGGAGTGCGGCCGCAGCCGGCGCAGACGCTCAACGACGAAGAACTTTTCACTTCGCTTTGGGAAATCATTTCTGCGCTGAGTGATCTGGGAATCTTTCTTGTGCACTCAAATCATCTGGCAGATCGAGCTTTATATGAAAGACTCGTCGATCAAATTCTTGTCGAACCTGTTCGGGACCTTCCACCAGATTCTGGCGTTCACGAATTTATCGATTTGATTGGCGGCGGCGGGCCGGTCGAACGCGAGATTTATCAGCGGTATTACGCTTCAGCAGAAGAACGCGCGCAATTTGTGAAGGAGTACGGCTTCGAGATCACGCCAAAGTCCCCACCAAGCGAACGAGATCGAGATTTGCCAAAGCCCCAACATCCCCAGCCGAGCCAAGAAACGTAAGGATAATTTTATGAATTCGTATGAACTCGATCAGTTCCGGCAACGTTTAAATATTGTCTTTCAAATATCCCCCAGAATGAAATTTCAAGCCCAGCCGGCAATCATCAAAACTTAATAAAACGAAAAACAAAAAAAGAAAGAGCAAAAAAACTGACGGGTCGGTTCCCGCTGAGGTGAACCGACCCGTCACAGTTGCCTTCGGTGTTTGTTGCGAAAAATCCCCGCGCCGATGGTCTGTACATACTGTAGGATTCATCCAGAGAACTGCAAATGATCTCTACGAAATTCTCTACACTTGGCGCGAATGCCTCGATTATCAACCTCCATTTGCGGTCCATTTGAAGCGCAAGTCTTTGCAGCACAATCATCTCAAGAGGGGAAGCAACTTTGTTTGCGCCGCGCAAAAATTCGCGGCTTTATTGCGATTCGAGCCATTCGAACCGTCGCTCTTATCGGATTTGTATTGTGCATATCCGTAGGTTGCGCGAGCGGTCCGAAGATCATCGTTCCAGAAAGTGTGGTTGGTCGCTGGCGCGGGGTTGAAAGTGGGTCGTTGCTCGAATTCACCGAAACGGGAATTTTCGTTGTTGAATCGAAGGATGGCATCACACTCCTCGGGCGCTGTACTTTTCAAGGGACACGCGTCACTTTGAGATATCAGCTCGGCGCAGCGGTTTGCCCAGAAGAACCTGGGCAGTACACATTGGAGGTTGAAGGTTCGAATATGCGGACAGCCGATCCATCCGACTCGTGCTTTGATCGACGAACCATGATGGCGCAAGCTTGGATGCGCGAGGCGAAATGATCAGGAAGTGCCAGAGCACAAGATCAATCAGTCATTTGGTTTTCATGCTGATGTTCTTCTTGGCCTCGGGAACGTCGAATCCATCGTTCGGTCAAACCGAAACTACCCAATCATCTCAGCCCACTCCGAAGAAGCAGCCAACATCACTTGCTGATAATAAAGTTGGCGATCAATTTCGATTGCTCTTTGGCGAGGCCGGAGAGACAAGTGTGGCTTCCATTTCGCTCGGCAAATCTGAAGTCTCAAAGGTTGTTCTCGAATGCGCAGATCGAGTTGATGCAGATGCGCGCGCATTCCTTTCGACTTGGTCCGTGAAACAGAATCCCACAGAACCAACGAAACAACCGAAGCCCGATCACCGCTCATCGAAGGCTGCTCCTCTCCCTTCAAAATCGAAGGAGGCGCTTGCGATTCTGGTCCAATCCACGGCGACATTTCAGTTGGCTCGTATCATCAATTCCGCCGCACAGGCAGAGCAAATGTCAGTTGCACAGGAATTCCTTGCGCACCCAAAATTTGCCCGCACATTGGCTCTGTTGATTGAGCCTGAAGCCGAAGATCTGGCAAAAATGCTGCGGGTTGCGCGCTTGTTGATTGTTGAGCGAAGTAAAATTGTTGAGCGTTTACCAGAGTTGGCCGCAGCGATTGCAGTTGTTGATGACGCGCCAGTTGTAATGCAGATCAATGAAAATCTTGCGCAAGGTTGTGGACCCCTTCTGACTTTTGATCACTTCGTAGCAAACGAAAAGAAAATGCTCTTCGGGCTGAAAAATATTGCGCCTGAACTCTTGATCTATATGGTTGATATCGCCGCCCCACAAAACGAAATGCAATGGGCGCTTCGAACGTATGCAGGCAACCGCGCAGTTGGCGAGCTCTACGACAAAATTGAATACGATTTCGATCATCTTGAAAAAGGTCGCCCGAAGAAAGTTTCTGTCGCAGGTTGGAATCTTCAAAATATTTTGCGTTACGGTGGTGTCTGCGCAGATCAGGCGTATTTCGCCACGACAGTTGGAAAATCAATAGGTGTTCCATGTGTCTTTACGACTGCGACCGACGGTGTGCTCTCGCATGCGTGGATTGGATTCGTCGGCAAGTCTGGCAATCGACCAATGTGGATTGAAGTGGGGCGATTTGGCGGCTATCAAAGCGTGGAAGGGTTCATTCGCGATCCGCAGACTGGCAATTTAATTTCCAACACTCAAATGCCCATGTTGCTCACATATGGAATGGAGCCGCTGTCGGATCGTCTCTCGTCTGCCGGATTGAGAATCGCCGCGAGTCGATTGCTGCGAGGATCGGTTGATTCCAAGGTGGAACCCAAGGTCACAACGCCACCTTCAGCAGAAACCATCGAGCAAGTTCTCGCGTTGATTCATGTTGCAGTCGAAGCGTGCTTGACCGATGCGCGATCGTGGGAAGTCGTCGCTCTTGCGGCAAAGAGTGGTGCAATGACCACGCAACAAAAGCAACAATGGTCGGCGGACATTTTGACTCTTTGCGGCGATTCCTATCCCGAATTCGCATGGCGAACGATCTCACCGATGATCAATTCGATCAGCGATGTCGAAAAGCGACAAGAAGCTCTTGATAGTGCGCTGGCGATTTTCAATTCTCGCGGCGATCTGGCAGGGCAAATTCTTTTGCAGCAAGCGACACTCTATAAATCCCAAGGCAATTCGGTTGGTGCAGGGCGTTGTTACGAAATGATTCTCAATCGCTATGCCAATGATGGTCCATTTGCAATCGTTGCGCTTCAGGAGGCGTCAAAGCTTCTCGCCGAAAAAAACGATGCAATTGCCAACGTCAAACTTCACGAGCGTGCATTTGGAATAATGGAAGTCCCGATTGAAATCTCGCCGCGCTTTGCGCGTCAGAGCAATTGGTATCGCTCAGGCGTGATGCTGGCAGAAGCGCTACGGATTGTTGGTCGATCAAACGATGCGTTACTCATTGAACAACGCATGTCAGATGTGATGAAGTAGTTTTTCATCCTCGAATCCAGCGTGTGATGACTTTCCATGGACTGCGTCGAACTTTTCGTCGCTTCACAACTCGTCGCGCCCTGCGAACACCAAAGCAAGCCGGCAAAGTTGCTGCGGCAATCGTTGCTCGTGGCGGATATCCCGCTGCGGACAAAAGCGATTTCCACTGCGAACCGTGCGGCCGAATTGTTTTCCCATGCAGCCGATATGCGGCAAGGTGCGCGGCCTCGTGGCAGAGAACTTCTCGCAGAAGTTCCGTCGCAGTTGGATCGAGCAGCGTGTGTTGCAACCCGATGGATTGTCGGGTGTAACTCGCCCTGCCAAGACTTGATGTCATTCTTCGACTGATCGTCACTGAAATTTCCGGCACAAGTGTCGAGACATTCCAAAGCGCACACCAACTGTGCAAGTCATCACGCAATTCGCACGACAACTCTTTCGGCCACACTTTTGGATGCGTCATCATCGTTCGCTTGACTTTTTGCCGTTGAACATGCTCGAACTCGTTGAAATTCCAAGTTGCGCAAGCCGTTCAAGAGCAGTTCGTGTGATTTGGATGCACGCGTCACGCACATCGGGATCAAGAGCAAGTCGTGGAGCGCGCACGCGTTCGTCGCCGCGACCGACGAATGCTTGCACCAACTTGATGCGCTGAACAAAGTCTGGAAGCGTGTCCATCAACAGAAGCGGCAAAAACGCGCTGTCAACTTCGGCAACGCGGATCGAGGCGGCTTGCGAATCTGTTTGTGCTGCAAGGGCGAGTTTCCAAAGTTCAACACTCGCGGCAGGAAGGGCATTGGCAAGACCTGCGATCCAACCGCGTGCTCCAGCAGCAACACCAGAGGGAACAACATCATCAAGCCCAACGAAAATCGCCAAGTCGCTAGGTGCATCTCCACTTCGGACCAGTTCAGCAAGTTGCGCAATGCGCCGAACATCACCAGTGGAATCTTTCACTGCACGAATGTTCGATCGGCGCATCGCCATCGCAGCAAGCGAAGCCGCCGAAAAATCTGCACGGTATGCCTGCGGATTGTTGTAAACCATCACAGGCAAGTTTGTCGCACGCGCCACACTTTCGATGTGTGCAATTGCCTCGCGTTCGTCACCACTGTGCACATACGGTGGCAGAGCCATCAATCCTGCGCAGCCTGCATTCGCTGCATATTGCGCCAACAAACATGCGCCGTGCGTCGAAGCTGCTCCGATGGCTGCAATGACTGGCGCACGACCAAGCAGCGCAGCGGAAATACTCCGCCATAATTCAACTTTCTCATCCGTTGTCAGTGATTGTCCTTCGCCAAGCGAACCGCCAATGACAATGCCATCGCAACCCTCGTCGATCATCCAAACAGCGTGGCGAACGACCGCAGAAAAATCCACGTCATCAGATGCAGTCAGTTGAGTGGTGATCGCGGGCATGACTCCCGACCATTTGAATGATTGCGCGCTTGTTGTCATTGTTTTGGAATCCCTGCAGCGCAAGGGTCAGAAGCATCGATCAGCAATTCGATTTCAGCTGTGATCCAAGCACGTCCAGCGATCGTTGGTCGAATTGCTTCTGCAGAGTCAATGGAATGCCACCCTTCAAATCGTGTTCCAATAAAACTCTCAGCGCCAACGCGTTCGCCGAGCGCAATTTTTCCATCCGCAACCAAGCACGCAATCTTCGCACTCGTTCCAGTTCCGCAGGGCGATCGGTCATACGCGCCGCCTGGACAAAGTACAAAGTTGCGCCACGCACAATCTGCGCGTCGAGCAGGCTCTGTAAATTCGATGTGGTCGATCTCGCCACCGTCATCGCCTGTGATTCCCGCAGTCGCAAGCGCACGACGAACAGACCATGCATGAGCAGTGAGTTCCGCAACACGATCAAGTTGCAGGGGAATCTTCAGAGGCGAAGGTGCGATGAAAAACCAATTCCCGCCCCACGCAACATCGCCGGCAATAACACCAAGTCCCGCAACTTGCACGGTGATTCCAGCGTGCGTTCGACGCGACGGCACATTGGCAACTTCGACAACATCATCTGCACGCAGCGTAAATTTCACAATTCCTACTGGCGTATCAAGCCGATGCGTTCCAGCTTTGATTCGTCCAAGATGCGCGAGTGTACGCACGACTCCGATCGTTCCATGTCCGCACATTCCAAGGACTCCAGCGTTATTAAAAAAGATCACGCCAGCAACACAATCTGCCTCATGTGCTTCCACCAGCATTGCGCCGACAAGCACATCTGATCCGCGAGGTTCTTCGATCGACATTCGCCGAAAGTCATCATGATCTCGCGCAAAGATTTCTCGCCGCTCTCGAAGGGTTCCACTTCCAAGATCTGGTCCGCCCGAAATGATCACGCGGGTTGGTTCGCCTTCGGTGTGACTATCGATTGCTTTGACACGCTTCATGATGCGACTATATAAGGAAGCGACCACTCGGCGAAGACGACGCAGATGAAAGTGGGGGCTATGATCGTCGCAATGAACCAGTCAAACAGCGGCAGTCCATCAGCTTTTCAACTCCTCTTTGATGCACGGCTGAATAAAGGCGCCGCATTCTCCGAATCTGAACGCGAGCAATTTGGTCTTGTCGGTTTGATCCCAGATGGGATCGAATCCATGGACATCCAACTCGATCGCGCGCGTCTTCAGTTCGAGCAACAGTCATCGGATCTTGGCAAATATCAGTTTCTGTCCGCACTTCAAGACCGTCAAGAACGGCTTTTTTATTCCTTGTTGCGCAGTGATTTTCAGCGTTACATGCCGATCGTTTATACGCCCACGGTTGGCGAGGCGTGCCAAAAGTTTGGCCACATTATGCGCCGACCGAAGGGCATGTATCTCTCGATGAATCGCCGCGGAAAACTTGCGCAAGTTCTGCGCAATTGGCCTGTGAAAGATGTGCGATTCATTGTGGTGACTGACGGGGAAAGAATTCTGGGCCTTGGCGATCAAGGTGTGTGCGGAATGGGCATTCCAATTGGCAAACTTGCGCTCTATACCGCATGCGCTGGAGTGCCTCCTCAGGTTGCTCTGCCTGTTGTGCTTGACATGGGCACGAACAACGAAGGATTCCGCAATGATCCTCTTTATCCTGGACTCCGCGTGCCTCGCATCGGTGGCGATGAATATCTCTCGTTCATCGACGAGTTCGTTGCGGCAGTCCAAGAAGTATTCCCGCGTTGCTGCATTCAGTTCGAAGATTTCACCAACAAGAATGCAATTCCACTTCTCGAAAGATACCGAGACAAAGTCTGCTGCTTCAATGACGATATTCAGGGAACAGCATCTGTCGCAGTCGCAGGTCTCTTTGGTGCGTGCCGAATGAACGCCACCAAGATGAGCGATCAGCGGATTTTGTTTATGGGCGCAGGAAGTGCAGCGGTCGGCATCGCGGATCTTTTCGTCAAGCAACTTTGCGGAGATGGAATGTCCGAAGCCCAAGCAATCGAGCGATGTTGGTTTGTCAATTCGCGCGGCATGGTCCATTCAGGAATGCCTAAATTGCCAGACTATTTGCAGCGGTATGCACATGATGTGTCTGGACTGAAGTTTCCTGTCGGCGCACCATCGGGACTGGATTCTCCGCTGACACGATTGTCCGACGTTGTTGAAGTTGTGCGACCAACGGCAATCATTGGCGTTTCCACCGTTGCGCACGCTTTCAACGAAACTGTGGTTCGAGCCATGGCTCGAATCAATGCGCGACCAATTATTTTTCCGCTTTCCAATCCAACTTCAAAATCCGAGTGCACCGCTGATGAAGCGATTCGTTGGTCGGAAGGTCGAGCGATCGTCGCAACAGGCAGTCCGTTTCCACCGATGCATTTCGGTGGAAAATTATTTGTGCCTGGTCAGGGAAATAATGTTTATATCTATCCCGCAGTTGGTATGGCAGTCTTTGCCACAGAAGCAAACCGCGTGACGGATGAAATGTTTTTGCGAGCAGCAGAATCCCTTGCATCGCAAACGACAGATCAAGATCTTTCGGTTGGGTTGATCTATCCGCCCATCTCATCTATTTACGAAACAAGCATCGAGGTCGCTATCGCTGTTGCCGCGTTGATCTTTGACCAAGGACTCGCAAGAGTTCCGCGTCCTGCCGATATCGCAGAGTTTGTACGCGAGCGGGTTTACGATCCTGCTTTTTGACTTGCCGCTGACGCACCACTTGCAGCCGGTGCGCTCGCAGCCGCCGCGCTCGCAGCTGGGACTGCTTTAAAATAGACCCAGAAATCGCTCGATTTCGTTGCCCCCGTGGGATCCATCGCAGTCATAGTGACAGGAGCTAAAACAATTCCGTTCGCTGAAGCATTGACCGAGATCATCAATGAGATCATCGCATTGTCCGCGTCCGCTGTCTGGCCGACCAACTTGACGGTGAATTGCGGATCTTTGGAAGTGGTTGAAATCACCTTCCATCCTTGTGAATGTTTCAGTTCGAACTCGAAAGGCTGCTCTTTTCCCGTCGTCACTGCGCCAAGATTTGATCGATACTCCCCGAACGGAAGTTGCGGTGAGATCTTGGTGCACGCATGACGAATTCGCATATCGATCACCGGCGCTTGCGGGTGATCTGTTTCGATAATCAAATATGGCGGCATCCGTTCGCAGGGGACTTTGGAGAAGTCATACACGAGTTCGTATGAAGTTTCGGGAGGATCCTTGGCGGGATCGAAGCCAGCAAACACAGGCGGTTGGTTCATCACGGAAAGAATTCGGAATGGTTTTTGATCGATCGAAATGACTTTCAAAGTTCCTGCCATCGGTGGCGGCGGGACATCTTTGGGTCGCTGTGGGTCGTCAAACAGATTGATAAAAGGGACGCGTACATTTTCGACGACATCTTTACAAGTCGCTCGAACTTGATATGCAATCTCGCCACTCATTGTCAGTTTGGCGGGGGTACTTCGGTCGGAGAATGTAAGTGTGACAGATGCGGACTTGATTCCCGTTGATGCAGCGACCTTCATTGTCACTGGAACCTCGAGACTGCCAAGCGCAGGAATGACTTTTCCAGCAACATCCAGAGTTGTACATGTGCAACTTGGTGCCACGCTATCAATTGTGATCGGCACTTTAGAGGTATTGGAAAGCCGAAAGTTTCGCGTGATCGTCGAACGAGGTTCCAAGAATCCCAAATTGATCAACGGCGGATCAACAAGGACGGTGGTCGGCTGGGAATAATTCGCAATCTGAGGCGACGATGGATCAACTGCAGATTCGCAGGATGCATTCATTGCGAGCGCTGAAATCAGAAATACTCCCGCTGCGAATACTCCAATAGTTTGCTGCATTCTCATGGAGCATTACTATAGACGTACATCCCATGAAAGCCATCGTCGTTCAACAGCGCGGAAATCCAGTCTCGCCCAATGTCGCTCTGGTCACTGATCGCCCGAAGCCGCAACCACAATCGGGCGAGGTCTTGGTTCGCACAGAAGCATCCGCGCTGAACAGTTTGGATCTTTGGGTTGGCCGTGGGCTGCCTGGAATCGATACGCAATATCCATTTTCAAGCGGTTCCGATGGCGCGGGGCGCGTGGAAGAAGTTGGCACTGGAGTTGATCGCGCATGGATCGGCCGTCGTATCTTGTTGAATGCCGCAGTGATTCAAGATGCGCCAGTACATCCAGATCGATTTGCATCGGGTGAAGACATTCGAATGATCGGCGAACATTCGCCTGGAACGATGGGAGAATTTTTCTGCGCACCAGTGAAAAACGTCTTGGACATCGGTGATACTGATCCAATTCAAGCAGCAGCATTTGGACTGACACATCTCACTGCGTGGCGAATGTTGATGTCGCGCGCACAACTTCGACCAGGAATGACCATCCTCGTCACGGGCATCGGCGGCGGAGTCGCTGTCGCACTCTTGAACATCGCAAAACATTTTGGATGCACGGTCATCGTGACAAGTCGTCACCAATGGAAACTTGATCGTGCGCGCGAACTCGGCGCCGTGCATGGAATCTTGGATGATGGATCAGATTGGTCCAAGACTGTGCGCACTCTGACTGGCAAGCGCGGCGTTGACATCGTCGCAGACTCGATCGGCAAGGCGGTCCATAGTCAGTGCATCAAGAGTCTTGTTCGCGGGGGAGTCTTCGTCACGTGTGGCGCAACGACTGGCGGTGACGCGACTACTGATCTGGCTCGCATGTTCTGGAACCAACTCACTTTCATGGGATCGACGATGGGGGATATGGACGAGTTCCGAGCGGTCACAACTTTCCTTCGTTCTGGCGAGATGTTGCCAATCGTTGATTCGATTCAAAAGCCACAATTTGCAAAAAAGGCATATGAAAGATTAGAATCTGGCGAACAATTCGGCAAGGTTTTGATCGATTGGGCATAGTCCGATAAGTCTTCTCCAAATCCCCAACTTAGCAATTCCAAAATAATTTGGAGTGTTTTGAACCCTTTATTTGCACTTTCTTAATTAGGGGTTATGTTTTAGACGATCGCTCGTGGAAGTTATTGTTGTGTTGATTTTCAAAGTCTGTTCAAAACCCCGTTCATTTTTCAACTAGGAAAAACCCAAATGCAAATTCGAAACTTCTGTTACTCATCGTTGATGGCTGGCGCGTTCGCCTCGTCCATCCTCACATCCGGCGCATCCGCTCAACTCGGTGGAGGCGATGAATGCGCCGCTGCAGTTGCGATTGCTGCAAACACCCCAACAAGTTTTGATACAACGACTGCAACGCCAAGCACAAATATCCCAACAGATGCTCTCTGCGCTGGGACATTCTTAAATTGGGTTGTGACTTGCAGAGATGTTTGGTTTAAGTTTACGGCTACTGGTCCAGGACAAGCAGATTTTACGACTTGTAATTCTGCAGCTTACGACACTTCTCTTGCGCTTTATAAAGGAGACTGCTCCACCCTCGTTGCTTGCAATGGCGACACTACAGGTTGTAGTGGTTTTACTTCAAACATAGCTGCAGTTCCTTGCGCCGCAGGCGATGTCTTCTATTTGCGTATTGGTGGATACGGCGGCGATCCTACTCCTGATGGCGACTTTGGAGCTGGTACGGTTACCGTTGCTTTCACTGAATCAAGTGCTGGATGCGTCGGAGCGTCCGGCGCTTGCAATGTCGTCCATACAACTCCCGGTTGCGACAACGCACTTTGCTGCACAAGCATTTGCACCTTCAACCCACTCTGCTGTGATATTGGCTGGGATTCAGGTTGCGTAGATCTTGCGATCAAGCTTTGCGGCTACTACTCCTGCCCAGCAATTGCCGGTGCGCCAGTAAACAACTGTGCTACTTCAGCGACCGTCATTTCTGGAACTGCGAATAGCACGAACGCTTTTAACACCACCAATGCGACCACGGACGGCCCCGATCACCCCGGAGCAAACTGTAGTTCGGGATCTGATGTGTTCGAATCTGACGTTTGGTGGAAGATCACTCCAGCCAGCACCGGTGCGCTCGTTCTTTCAACTTGCG
>CAMDEL010000009.1 GCA_945896765.1 Singulisphaera sp. GP187 | reverse complement strand
AGTGTGGCATAGAGCGCAATCCAAATCACATCGAGCGAATGCCAATACATTGCACACAACACAATTCCGTTATGTTTTGCTGCGCTATAGAGCCCTTCACTTGCATTTCGCGTGACAACTCCCAGCGCAAATAAACCGCCGATGATGTGCAGCACATGAAGTGCAGTCAGAACATAGAAGGTCCATGCATACAAGTTTGCGTCGATGTTGACATGCTGCATCCACATCGACCACCAGGCCTCGCCCTGCAGCAACACGAATAGAAACCCAAGCCAATATGTCACGCTTGCAAATCGCGCACAACCCTTGGTGTCATCGCACCTCGCTCTCGTGAGGCATTGATGCAGTGTCGCGCTCGATGCAAACAGAACAAGCGTGCTGACGAGCAGCGTGTATGGCAAACTTGCATCAGATGACGACCGCCATGGGACTTGCATATGCGGATTCAGTCGAACAACGATGTATCCCAAGATCGTCGCTGCAAAGAGCATCGCAACGACAATGATGAATATCCACATGCCCATGCGTGCAGCTCGATCACTGCGGATCGAATCGTCGAATGGGTCTCTCTTTGGGAGAGTGAGTATGGCTGCTCCAATCAGACCGAGCAGTGAGGCTCGGCGCTTTAGGTGGTTTCCTTACGGATTCAGACCAGGCTTGAATCTTGCCACTGGCGCGCCTGGCGCATTTGCATCGAGCGTTTCCTGTGCAACAGGCGGGTTACCTGTGTACTGAGTTGAGCGATACTGACTTGTATCCAGAACGCAGAAAGCCATCATCAGCACGACGAACAACATGCAGCCGATGAAGACCAATAAATTGAAAGGACGATCCCAGCGAAGATGCATAAAGAAACTCGCGACGAGCCCAGCCTTCACCACTGCAATTCCAATAGCAACCCAGAGATTGAATTCGCCTATGTCGATGTATCGCACCGCAACGGTGATGACGGTCAAGACTAAGAGCGCGGATGCAGTGGCGAGCAGAGTTGAAACTGGGACAAGATGACCAACCAAAGGATGGTCTGCATGGGCTGTGTTTGAATGTGATTGTGTCATGTGTTGTCGCCGAGAGTCAAATTAATGAATGAGATAGAAAAGCGGAAAGAGAAAGATCCAAACAAGATCGACGATGTGCCAGTACAGACCGACCAAATCGACTGGGGTGAAATAGTTCGGTCCGAAATCTCCGCGTGTCGCGCGATAGATCAACATTCCAATCACAACCATTCCGACAATGACGTGGAATCCGTGTAGACCAGTCATGGCATAATAAATCGCAAAAAACAAGTGTGTGTTTGGCGGCATCTTTGTGTCTTCAAGATGTGCAGATGGAAGCTGATCAGGAATGATGTCGTGCGTGACAGCTGAAGCGTGATTGACCACGCCTGCACCGAGTCCCAGCGGACCCATCGATGCTGGCTTCACGACGGATGCATCAACAGTTGGATGCGCGCCAATCATCGGGACTGCCGATGGTGCGGAATTGAGTGGAGCAGCAACTGCTGCAGGCGCAGGAGTTGGAGCGTGAGCGAGAGCAACTGATTCCGCCTCCCCAATTGCATTATGCGGGGGAATATAAAAACCAGGTCCCCAAACCAAATTTTCGTGGATCTTGTGCGAGTACTCGAAATACTTGATGACCAAGAATCCTGCGGCACCTGCCATCGTCAACCAAAGACAAATGAGCAGCGCGATTCGCTTGCCACGCTGAGCGAAATACACACCGAGCGCCATCGTAAGACTGGACAGAATCAGCACACACGTGTTGATTCCACCCATCACTGTGTCGAGATAGTGACTTCCATAAGAGAAGACTTCTGGAAATCGACTTCGCAGAACTGCGTATGCAACAAAGAGTGCGCCAAAGAAAAGAACTTCGGTCGCAAGAAAGAGCCACATTCCAAGCTTCGCGCTATCAAATTGTTGCGCAGGAGTTTCGAAATGGTGGGCGAGAAATGGATACTTCGCATGTTCCGCAGATCCATGACCATGACCGTCGGCATGACCCTCATGCTCAGCATGACCTTCATGACCAACGCTCGCCTGACTCATGAATGCCCTCGTGCTTCAGCTGCAATTGCGACCGCTTCTAATTCCTTGTCGACCACATAACCCTGTTCCTTCTCGTCCCAGCGCAGCATGGAAAAGTCATAACAATTCCCAACGGTTGGTGGCGCACTGAAATTGTCATGCGGAGGCGGTGAAGTGCATTGCCATTCCAAACTGCGACCGCCCCATGGATTTGCTGGTGCTTTCTTGCCACCAAGCAAACTCTGCACGAAGCATGCAGCGCAAAGGAAGAATCCACATGCCATGATGTATGCACCGATCGTAGAGATCACGTGATAGATCTGAAACTCTGGCAGATAGTCGTAGTACCGACGTGGCATTCCTTGACTTCCAAGCATGAACTGCGTGAAGAAGGTGATGTTGAATCCGACAAAGATGATGATGCATGCGATGATCGCAGCCTTCTCGTTGTACATCCGACCAGTCATCTTCGGCCACCAATGATGCAGTCCGCCGATCATTCCAATCAGTGCGGAACCCATCATGACATAGTGGAAATGCGCGACAACGAAATATGTGTCATGCAAGTGCACGTCGGTATTGAGTGTCGCCAAATGGATTCCAGTCAATCCACCAATTGTAAAAAGGAAGATGAATGACAGCCCATACATCATCGGTGCAGTCAAACTGATCGTCCCTTTGTAGAGCGTCATGGTCCAATTGAATGTTTTCACCGCGGATGGAATGGCCACGCTGAATGAAATCAAAGAGAAGATCGTGTTCATCAGACCGCTCTGGCCTGAGACAAACATGTGATGTCCCCAGACGATAAAGGAGAACATTGCAATGGCGATCGACGAGAATGCGATGAACCGATATCCGAAGATCTGACGATGTGCATGGACTGAAATAATCTCGCTGATGATTCCCATCGCTGGCACGATCATGATGTACACAGCTGGATGGCTATAGAACCAGAAGAAATGCTGATAGAGAACTGGATCGCCACCCATGGATGGATTGAAAATTCCGATGTTCATCGTTCGTTCAACAATCAGCAGACAAACAGTGATTGCGAGCACTGGAGTTGCAAGAACCTGAATGATCGCCGTTGCATAGAGCGCCCACAAGAAAAGAGGCATTCGGAACCATGTCATTCCCGGCGGTCGAAGCTTGTGCACCGTGACGATGAAGTTCAGACCCGTGAAGATGGATGAGAATCCAAGAATAAAAACGCCGGTCAGAACTGGGATCACTCCCCCTGTTGTGGTCGTTGTTGAATACGGGGTATAAAAAGTCCAACCAGTATCGAAGCCACCCGCGGCAAGAGAATAGAGCGTGAAAAGCGCGCCACCAACCCAGAGATAGAACGAAAAGAGATTCAACTTTGGGAAGGCAACATCTTTCGCGCCAAGCATGATGGGCAAGACGAAGTTTCCAAGTGCGGCTGGAATGCTTGGAATGATCACCAAGAAGACCATGATCGCTCCGTGCAGGGTGAAAAATTGGTTGTATGTATCTGCGCTGACAATCGTGCGGCCTGGAGTGAGCAGTTCTGTGCGAAGCAGAAGAGCAAAGACTCCACCAACAAAGAATGACGCGAGCACAGCGGACATGTACATCACGCCAATGCGCTTGTGATCGAGAGTGAGTGCCCACGAACGGAATCCACGCGTGAACGTGAGATAGTTGTCGGTGGTGGCTGATGTGTCGAGCAATTCTGGTCTTGGTGTAACGATCGTTGTCATAAAAAACCTCTAATGGAATTCCTTGTATTTCTTACTTCTGTTCTGATTTGGTTTCGGTCTTCGCTGCTGCAGGTGGCAATGTTTTTGTCCATGCACCCTTTACGTCAAACTCATCAAGATGCTTCATCATTCCGATGACTGAATCAACGGCTCTGTCATTCAACTGACCCTTGAAAGTTGGCATGACATTTCCATATGTTGCGACAAGATGCTTTCCTGGGTTGTAAATCGAATCGCGAATGTAATCCTCTGGTGTCGCATATTCCTTGCCTAGCCCGATGATGTCGGAATAACTCTTGCCATCACTGAATCGCGCTCCGCCTGGAGTCGTCAGTCGAGTCCAGACGCCCTGCCATGAAGGTCCAAGGCCGACCGTTCCATCAAGGGAATGACATTGTTGGCAGCGGGCATAAATCTTTGGGCCTGCCTTGAAGTACAACTCGTCGTCTGGAATTTCATCAAGCCACTGCGCCTGCTTGACCAACCACTCATCGAACTCTGCTTGCGGTAGCACCATGACTCTGCGATTCATATTGGAATGACCTGTTCCGCAATACTCCGTGCAGAAAAGGTGATATCCATTCTTCTCTTCGATTCCAGTTGGAATATCGCACTGAAACCAAAGCGTCGAATATCGCCCAGGAACAATGTCCTTCTTTACTCTGAATGCTGGGATGAAGCAGCAGTGAAGCACATCGTTTGAGCGCATGACCAATCGCACTGGGCGATTGCTTGGCACAACGAGATTGTCGGACTGAGCACCGTTTGGATACTTGAATTGCCATCCCCACTTAAATGCAGTGACATTCACATCGAAAGAATTCTTTGGCGGCGTGATCAGGTCGACATAGCCAGTAAATCCGAAAAAGAAAATTGCAATGCAGATCAGCAGCGGAATGACGGACCAAGATAATTCGAGCACTGCGTGATGGGTCATTCCATCGGTGCGGATGCGTGTCCCAGGCTTGGCGCGATACTTGATCACGAACCAAACCATCATTGCGAGAATGACGACAAAGAAGAAATAGCAAATGTAATTGATAATGTTGAACATCAAGTCAACATTGTGCGCTTGCACGGATGCTCCAATTGGAAGCCAGAAATCTGCTGGCGTAGCGACCGGCGGAGCGGTTTGCACACTGGCAGTTGCAATAAAAATAGAGGTGAGTGTGGAAAGCATGGGTAAAATTCTAGGCGAGCCGAGAGGAAGGGGCGAGTTGAGCGGTACGAGCTCCGCGACGGAACATATAGATGAGTCCAGTGGCGATAACAACAACCGTGATTGCTCCGCCAATTTTCATCAAGCGCATTGCAAAGACGACATACCCCTGGCTTGCAGGGTCGTATTGATGACACCAAAGGATAAATCGATCGAGCGGCGTTCCAATTTTCCCTTCGCCTGCTTCAACGATCGCCATGCGCATCGTCGTGGGATCGAACTTCACCCCATAGAGATATCGCACAATACGACCATCTGATGCGATCATCGCCAGCATTGCAGGATGGGAAAATTCGCCACTAGGAAGTTCTTTGTATTGAAAGCCAACTGATTCTGCGATTGCAGCGGGAGCTTTCGCACCTTCTGCAGTTTGAGGTGCTGTCAGAAAACGTGCGCCCTGATCAGAACCCGCGCGGCCGTATTCGGCCATGTATCCCATCTTCTTTGCGTGGGCGAGTTCGTTGCTTTCCTTGGGGTTGATCGAAACAGAAACGAGATCGAAATCTTTTCCAATAGCAAGATCAACTTTCGAAAGTGATCGAATCGCTTCATTGAGCACAAGCGTGCAAAGCATTGGGCATTTGTAATAACCCATGTGCAACATGACAGGCTTGCCAGATGCGAGGATCGCTCCAAGTGTTGTTTCTTTACCATCGTCACCAATCAATACTGTTGTCAGCGGAATCGTGTCGCCGAGGTGTTCGAGGATGTCGACACCCTCCATTTCCTTTGCAACTCCATCAGCAAGAACCGGACCTTGGCCAGGATCGAAAGGCGCAATCGACGCTTGTGCGTTTGCGCTGTTCGTCATGCCGACCGTCAGGACGGTCGCTGCGATCAGAGAAAGAATGGACGGTTTGAGATTCACTTCTTGTCTGTACCTGTGGAGGATGGCGCTAGAACGGGCGTAACAACAACAATCTTCGGTGGATTCTTTGCATCAGCAATCACAAATTCCATCGCCTTGGTAACTGGGATTCGGATGCGCGGTTCTGCACTGCCGTCAGGGGCAGTCACTGAATACTTTTGATAGACATCAAGTTGAGCAAGCTGCTCATTCTTCAACTGTGTCTTCCAAATATCTGGGGGATTAATAACCTTTACATCAATTTCTTTGTCTTCAAACTTGAAATAGAAAACACACGTGGCGATCACCAACGCAGAGAGAATGATGATTGCAGACAATGTGACCACCCAGGTCGATCCTGATTCGGGATCATCTGTTGGGACCGAGGAAATTGATTGAGAATCTTGAGACATAGACAGAGTTCCTTGAATGTTCAGATGTTTTCGAATTGCAGACTTTCATTCAAACGCGGGTCGCGGCGGCACAACACTGAACCTCGTGAGAGGCGACCAGTTGCCGATCCAATGCTGAGTCCGATGAATCCAACCAACATTAGATAGTTCAACGGGTTGCCCAAACCAGTCGAGGTTGTTGCGTATGCAGCGGCAAGCGCGTCATACGTTGTAAATGTCGCAACATCGTGCGGCACAACTGGCATCACCAGCCAATAAATATCGATCCAGGAGAAGGCCAGCATCCAGAGCGCGCCGAATGCAAGAGTTCCTCTCCATCGTTTCATCCAGCGTGAGATGAAGAAAAGAAATGGAATGAAGAAGTGACCCACGATCAGCGCAACGCTGACCCATGCCCAATCACCAACTTGGCGAGCAAGGAACCACACTGTTTCTTCTGGAAGATTTCCGTACCAGATCAACATGTATTGACTGAAGGCGATGTATGCCCAGAAGACAATTCCAAATGCCCAAATCATCTTGCCGATGTCTTGGTAATGCTCTGCGGTGATCACGCCGCGCAAATATCCCATCGCTTGCAATCGCAGGCAGCCAATTGCGATGATTGAAAATCCGCCCGCGCATGTACCGGCGAAGAAATAGATTCCAAACATCGTGCTGAACCACGCAGGCGAAAGCGACATGATCCAATCCACCGCTGCAAATGTCGATGTGAGCGCGAAAAGAATGAGACAAGGTGCTGCGGCATATCGCATCTTGGTCGAGAGAGTTGCATCTCCGGTTTGATCCTGTCTTCGCGATGTGCT
This sequence comes from Singulisphaera sp. GP187, assembly GCA_945896765.1. Taxonomy (GTDB): domain Bacteria; phylum Planctomycetota; class Phycisphaerae; order Phycisphaerales; family SM1A02; genus F1-60-MAGs104. The sequence continues at coordinate 11,289 of CAMDEL010000009.1, read as the reverse complement.
GAGGAACCATCGTGTGGCGAGAGCCCAAAACGCGAAGTAGACACAAGCGCGAATCATGAAGAAAGTTGGATTGAGAAATGCCGTCTTCTGAGCAACGATCGCACCCTCTGCAGGCGAGTGTTCTGTCAGATGCGCCATATCTGCCCAAGGCCAAATGATTGCCAGCCCATGACCAAATCCATTCCACTCGCGATTGGTGATGAGCAACCAGAACATCGGCACAAGGAAAAGGACCCAAATCCAAGTGAGATTTGCGGCTTGTGCTTCTGCGATACGTCGAATTGCGACAGCCCATCCTGCATTGGTGATGTGCTGAACCATGACGAAGAAAAAAGCACCGAGCGATAGCGTCAGCACGAAGATGCCATTCTGCAACCAGATCATGGCGAGACCGTGCGGATCATTCTGTTTCCATGCGACGAAGGCGGCAGCGATGAGTGAGATCACTGCGACGACATATGCAACACGAGAAGTTCGTACGAGACGATCGTCGCCCATGATGCTGCGATCCGAGAGATCTGCGACAGCTGTGATTGAAGCACTCATGATTTCAGAGCCCTCCCCGTTTGTCGGCTGGAACTTCTTCCAGAGTTGCGTTCTGACTTCGTTGCAGAGCGCGCACATATGCGACAATTGCCCACCGATCCGCTGGCGGAACTTGCGAGCCATAACCCGCCATGTTTCGCACGCCATGCGTGACCGAGTTGTAAATCTGTCCAATTGGTTGAATCGTCACGGTTGCATCGTGCAAACTTTTCGCAGCGACCCAGACAGTTCCATTCACTGGACCTTCTGCATTGGCGACAAGTTCCATCGCACGCTGGTTGATCGTGCCATTACCGCCACCTGAATATCCGTGACATGGAGTGCAATAAATATTGAAACGGTCTTGGCCACGCAGTAGCAATTCCATGTTCATCGGCAATTGCGTTGGGGTGGTGGTTGCCCATTGGCCATCAACAACACCATCGACAAAATGCGTATCGAGATAAGTCTCGCCACGCGCAACAGTTCCGACAATCTGCGGTCGTTGCGATCGCTTGTCTGCGAATAAATCATTCTCTGATTGAGGAAGGAACTTCGCCTGAAGATCCATATCTTGAATGATATTGATTGGGCGATTTGGATTTGGCTTCGATCGGGCATTGGCAGCGATGACCGGCGGAAGAATCGCCAACAGTGTCAGAATCAAAAGAGCATAAATAATGATGCGTGGCATCAGCGATCCTCCACCACTTCGATGTGCTTGGCGCCGAGCGTCTTCATGAACGCCTCTGTTTTGGAGCGCAGGAATTTTGGGTCGCGCGATTCGATGACGATGAAGAATCGATCATCAGTCGCGCGGCGGAAACGAATGTTGCTCAAGAGTGGATGCGAGAGCCGTGGCAAACCGTTCATCAAGAACATCAATCCCACTGCCGAAAGCGCAGACAAGAGAATGGTGAGTTCGAAGATGATCGGAATCCACGCAGGCACCGACATGAGTGGTTTGCCGGAAATTAGGAATGGATATCCAGTGACCCATACCAATGCCCAGATGGAAAAACTTGCTGCGTTGGTGAAAGCTTGCAAACAGAAACCCACGATGGTTCCTGTCATTCCCGCGCCAAAGACAAGCAGAGGCAGAATTGTTCGTTTGATTCCCATCGCTTTATCAAGACCATGCACTGGGAATGGCACATGACAATCCCAGAAGCGGTAGCCAGCAGCGTTGACTTTCTTTGCAGCTTCCATAATTTGTGCGGGCGTTTCGAATTCTGCCATCATTCCATATAAAGGAAGCAATGAGCTTTTGGGCGATGGGGATGGCGATGACGTCTGCGTTTGTGGTGAGAAAGTTGTCATAACGAATCCTCCGACGATCGAGGCTCTCGCAAAGCGGGAACTGCTCCAGATGGAATGCCATGATCATCATGATCACTTCCAGCATGACCTGCATGACCAACATGAGGATTTGCTTCGGGCATAACGGCCTTCACTTCGGCGATGGCGATCATCGGCAGATATCTGCAGAAGAGAAGGAAGAGAGTTCCAAAGAGACCGAATGCTCCGACCATCGTTCCGATATCAACCCATGTCGGCACGAACTGATCCCATGAAGATGGAAGGAAGTCATTGGCAAGACTGGTCACGATGATGACGAATCGTTCGAACCACATTCCGACATTCACGAAGATGCTCAGGATGAACATCAATGGAATGCTGGTGCGCACAGCTTTAAACCAGAAAAGTTGCGGCGTGATCACATTGCAACTGACCATGATCCAATATGCCCACCAATATTGACCGAAGGCGCGATTGACGAATGCGAACTTTTCATACATCGCACCCGAGTACCACGCGATGAAGAATTCCATCGAGTACGCGTATCCAACCATACAACCTGTCAACAAGATGATCTTGTTCATGTTGTCGAGATGGCGCATCGTGATCAGATCTTTGAGGCCGAAGAGTTGTCGCGCAGGAACTGCAAGCGAAACAACCATTGCGAATCCAGAGAAGATTGCTCCGGCGACGAAGTACGGTGGGAAGATCGTGGTATGCCAACCAGGAACTTGGCTGACTGCGAAGTCGAACGAAACCACACTATGCACCGAAAGCACAAGTGGAGTTGCCAGCGCAGCAAGCAAGAGATATGCAACTTCGTATCGATGCCAGTGACGCATCGAGCCGCGCCATCCAATCGATGCGAGTCCGTATGCAAATTGTTGGAAGCGACCCTTCGCTCGATCACGAAGCGTCGCGAGATCTGGAATCATTCCCACGTACCAGAAAACCAACGACACAGTGAAATAGGTACTGACTGCGAAGACGTCCCAAAGAAGTGGACTGCGGAATTGAGGCCACATCTCCATCGAGTTTGGAATTGGAAAGAGCCAGTATGCAAGCCAAACGCGACCCACGTGAATGCCTGGAAAGAGTCCAGCGCACACAACTGCGAAGATGGTCATCGCTTCTGCAAATCGATTGATTCCCGTGCGCCACTTCTGACGGAAGAGAAAGAGGATTGCGGAGATCAGCGTTCCTGCGTGACCGATACCGACCCAGAAAACGAAGTTGGTGATGTCGTACGCCCACATGACTGGGTTATTCAATCCCCACACGCCAACACCGGTGAAGATGAGATATGTCACGCAGAAACCCAAGAATCCCATCATTCCCAGACAAATAACAAACGCGATATACCACGCCATCGGCGGGCGATTTTCTGCAATACGACAAACTTGGTGAGTGACCTCTCCAAACTTGTGCATGTTCAACACAAGCGGTGCACGAGAACCTGTTGGCTGCTGCGTGTTATCCGTTTCGATAAAGCCTTTCGAAGAATTCGACATGATTAACTCTCCGCCTTTGAATGAGAATTATATTTCGCCGGGGCGTGATCATCGGCGTCGCCGCTCTCGCGTTCGATCGCAGGATTGGTGACTCGCGCCAGATATTGCAAGCGCGTCTTCGTATTCAATTCTTCCAGCAATTGATATGAACGGCCACTGCGATGCAGCTTCGCAACTTTGCTGTCTGAAACATTCAGATCTCCAAAGATGATTGCATTCGTTGGGCACGCTTGTTGGCACGCAGTTTCGACTGCGCCATCTGGCATTGGGAAGTTGTCGACGCCACTTGCGGTGCCGCCAGACTTTGCCCATGCATTCTTATATTTGATCTTGGCTGCCTGAATGCGTTGCGTACAGAATGTGCACTTTTCCATCACGCCTCGCATACGGACTGTGACTTCGGGATTGAACTGCATTCGCAACCAAACGTCTGGACCGTCCTCGACGTAATACTCGGGTTTGACTTTCAACAATCCTTCTTCGCGTTGCGGTTCGCGCCGTTGATAATCGAAGAAATTGAATCGACGAACTTTGTATGGACAATTGTTGCTGCAATATCGCGTTCCAATGCAGCGGTTATAAACCATTGAATTGATTCCATCTTTGTCGTGCACCGTTGCTGCGACTGGACAGACCTGTTCGCATGGAGCGTTTTCGCAGTGCATACAGGTGACGGGTTGAATCGCGAAACCTTCTGGCTTCGCTGGATCCGATCCGCGGAAATATCGATCGATGCGAATCCAGAACATTTCACGACCGCGCAAGACTTGATCCTTGCCGACCACTGGAATGTTGTTCTCTGCCTGACACGCAGTGACGCATGCGCTGCATCCTGTGCACTTCCCTAAGTCCACAGACATCGCCCAGCGGAAACGTGCGCCTTCGAGATTTGTTTCTGCCCAAAGTGAGAGACGACTTGCAACATGCGTAAGGTGACGGGCAAAGTCTGGATGATTTCGATATTCGCCGACGCTTGCTTCTCGAATCAAAGTTGGAAGGCGTTCTTGAATGCCTTCTTCTGGAACCTTCGAATCAAGCGCATCCGCTGCACCATGATCTTGTGTGTGAGCGATTTCATATTTCGCACCAGTCGAGACAATGCTGCTTGCCATCGCCCAATCTGGATTCGCCGTCGTGCGAATCTTGTATGCGTTGAATCCAGCGTCAAGCGCAGTCGAACCAACTCCAGGACCAGTGCGGCCATATCCAACACTGAGTCCGACTGATGCATCGGAATATCCTGGCATCGGCCATGCGGCGGCTTCGACTGAACGACCATCAACCGAAATTTTCACCATGTCTCCGCGGCGCACGCCGATCGTCTGGGCGAATTGGCTGCTCATCAGCGCAACATTGTCCCACGTGATTTTCGTTACGGGGTCTGGAAGTTCTTGCATCCACGCGAAGTTGGAGAAGCGACCATCCCAGACTTTCATATCGCGCAAGAAGACAACTTCCATCACATCGGATGCATTGACCTTTGTTGTCTCCGCACGAAGCGCTGTGGCAATCGCGGCACTCGCAAGTGGTGCATTGTTCTGCGCCTTTGCTGCTGTGCCTGCGACAAATCCTTGATCGAGCCATGTGCGCCACGCAGTGTCAAAGCCATCGCCAGAAAGTCCGCTTGCAGCAACATGAGTTCGTCGCACGATGGAATATGAATCAGTTGGATCGCTGCCAATCAATTCAGCAAGCAATTCGAGTTGATTTTTTCCACCTTGACCCACAGGGATCATCGGCAAGATCAATGGCTGTTGCACGGAGAGCGTTCCATCGAAACTTCTTGCGTCATCCCATGATTCCAAGAAATGGGCTTGCGGAATATGCCAAGAACACGATGGACTCAACGCTGTTTCATCCGCATACATACCGAGATGAATGACATTGGGAACTTTCGTCATCGCGTTTGCGAATTGGCAGTCAACAGGAGCGTCATAGACGGGATTTCCGCCCAAGATGAACAATGTGTCGACCGATCCAGCATTCATCGAAGTACACAAAGCAGTAAAGCGATCCTTCGAGGCTTCCATGGACTCCGCGGTGTAGTTGATCGTCTTGCCTTCATTGCCAAGCGTGCGATTGATTGCGGCAACCAATGCGTGCGTCAATGCAGATGCCGTTGAGCCCGCAGTGATCAACGATGTCCCACGATTTAATTTCAAATCTGCGATGAGCGCAGTGATGACTTCTTGACCACGACCAAGCAAGAGCGCTTGCGTCGCCTGAGACTTCGCCATTGCGTCGATTGCAGATTTCAATTCTGGCGATCCGTCGCCTGCGCCAATACCTTGAGCGATGAGTGCAGCAACAACTCCCATATCGCTCAAGCGAATTGCAAGTCGTTCATCTGCGTTCATTCCAGTTGTCGTCAAACCATTTTCGACAACATAGAGTCGAGCGATTTGCTGTGTCTTTGGATCAACTGCATCGACTGCGCGACCTGCCGACCATTGACGCGCCCAGCGCGGAGAATCGGGAGAGCCATACAAGAAGTCATCGCCGAGTGAAACAATAATGTTTGCCTTATCGAATGATGGCATTGGACGAAGTTGCGCAGAGAACGCCATTGCATTTCCCTGAATCACATTGTCGCGCGAAAGAGGTTCCCATGCGACGATTTGTGCTTGCGGGAATGCGCTCTTCACGCGTGCGATCATGTCAGCGTGACTTGGCCCGCTGTGCATGTCCATCAGAATTGCTAGACCCTTGCCGCCACTTGCGCGCAAATCTCTGGACTTGTTCGCCAAGAAAACTGAAAATGGTTCATAAAAAGATTGCGTATTTTTTGACAGAACTGTTCTGCTGCGATCTGGGTCATACAAGCCAAGAATTTGCGATTGCGCCGCGGATGAAATTCCAGCGCCACCCCATGGATGCATGGTGTTTGTATCAAGCTTGATCGGGCGACCGTCATAACTCTTCACAAGAACTGGCTGCGCAAAACCACTGAATTCCCAGACAGAACTGTAATAAACCGGATCCCCAGGAACGCGATTTGCCGCTTGGCTTGCAGCGGGAACGATTTTCATTTCGGGCCATCGACGACATCCTGCAAGACCGAGTCCTGCGAGTGCAAATGATGCGCCCATCACTTTGAGAAAGTTGCGACGTTCATTTTCGGTTGCGTGCTCTGATGCGCCGTCTGGAAATTCACGGTGCATCCAATCTCGAAATTCGTTCGAGTTTGTGAGGTCTTCAACACTCCGCCAATAGGGCTTCTTTACCGATGACATGTCGAACAGTTCTCGCTTGGGTTGATGTGAAAGAGCTTGACAAGAGATTCGCGTTCTTCGCGCGTCAACTCAACGCGTTGGTCATAGGCCATGTTGGTGATTTGTGACACAGGACGAAGACGATCTGTTGGCGCACGGTGGCAATCAAGGCACCATCCCATCGCCAGCGGCGAGTAGCGATAGACAACTTCCATTTGATCAATGCGTCCGTGACATTCAACGCAACCAACACCACGATTGACATGCGCGCTGTGATTGAAATAGGAATAGTCTGGAAGTTTGTGAACTTTCACCCACTCCACCGGCATCCCCGACTCATATGAACTTCGAATCTTTTCCAACTTGGGACTTTCGCGTTGAATCTGGGTATGACAGTTCATGCAAGTTTGTGTCGCAGGCACAGCTGCAAATCCTGCGCGCTCAACGGTGTTATGGCAATAGCGACAATCCATTCCAAGTTGCCCGACATGCAGCGCGTGGCTATATGGAACTGGTTGCGTGGGCTGATAGCCGGCATCAATTGTTTTAGGACTGAATCCGTATGCGACAACGAATGCCGCATACAAAGGAAGGATCGCACCAATCACCAAGATGAATGGCAAGATCGCATTGGTCCAACGGGGGAAAAGAAATCGGCTCATGTGTGTTTGACTGGCTTCCTCGGGGGTTAATCGGGGGTTGTTCTGGGGTAGTTTTGGGATACTTCGTGCTTTTTTTCACAAACTATTTCGAATACTTAATAATAGGAGCGATGCAGTCTCGGCGCAAGGATTCACGAAGGTTGAAAATGCGATAAATTCCATATCGGTGAATGCGTCGCAAAAAATGAAGATTGCTTCGGGATCTGCGAAAGCGGATTGCGTGGATATTCCTGCGGCTTTGGCTGAAATTGCCAAGAGAGCACATCAAACCATCTTGCCGAATTTCTCTCACCATGATTTAACGACGGCCTTGAACAAGCGCGAACTGATCAACTTCACTTCGACCCCTGAAGGTGTTGCATTGCCACACGCGATTTGCGATGAAATTGCACCGAGTGATTCGGGAGTTGTCATTCTCACCTTGTTGCGGCCAATTCTCTGGGGTTCGCACCAAGTGCAGATCGTCGTTGGATTGCTCGGATCGACATCCGAACCTTGGAGGCAGGTCCGAAATCTTGCCAGAATTGCGCGTGTGTGTTCGCAAGACTCTATGCGACAGCAACTTATAGCATGCGCCGATGATGTCTCGCTGTTAGATTTATTTGATAAGGAGTGCAATAACGATGCCTGAAGCAGATCAAGGCATGAGCTTAGTTATTTTGCTTGTGCAACATGGGCAAGCATTCGAGGCGGTCATTAACGCCGTACTGGATGCGGGAATTGTCGATGCGTCGGTCGTCGAAAGTCAGAGTTTATCGTCGATCATGAGCAAGGACATGCCGATCTTTGCTGGACTCGCCGCCCTGCTTCCACAGTCGATCGGCAGTCGTGCGATCTTCGCCCTCTGCCCTGCGGCCAAGGCTTCGACCCTTCTGGGATTTTTGCGAGAGATTCCCAAAGATGACCGCCCGATTGCAGCTGCATTCCCAGTCGAGCATTTTCTCGGATTCGATTCGTGACCAACTCCATCTTTTGGCTTGCGCTTGGAGTTGTGATTCTGGTTGCAGGGAGTCGATGGACAGAACGAATCCGAAGACGCTTTCCGATTACCAATGTGCTTGGCGGAGGATGGGCATTGCTCGTACTTGGCATTGCGGTTGGTCCGCGCGGCGCTGGGGTGCTCGATGGAGAACGACTTTCACAAGTGCAACCCATCTTGCTCGTGCTGTTGACATGGAGCGGAGTTGTTGTCGGACTTCAATGTCAAGCCGCACTTGTTCGTGCGATTCCAGCTGCGCTCTGGCGTTGGATCACTTTCGATTTGACCTTCAGTCTTTTGTTGAGTGTTGCCGCAGCAGGACTGCTTGCAAGAATCTGGCAACCAGACTCCCCCGCCGCGGCACAAATTCTTTTGACTGGAATAATTGCTGCGATAGCCATCGGCTGGAATCCAGAAACACGCTCACTTGGCATTCGAGCAGATGCACCTGCGATGAGAATGGCTGTGATGGTGCAAAGCGGCGCTGGTGCGCTTGCGATTTGTTCGATTGCCATTGCAACGCTTGCACTGCAATGCGTTCATCAAGATTTCACTGGAGCGGTGATCTTCGCACCATACGGTGGCATGGTTGCGCTTGCGATGGAATGCGGCGCTGTGATCGTTGTTTCGCTTGGTGCGTATGGAATTTTGCGCGACTCGCGCGAGGACGATGCACGCACGACATTAATTATGATCGGCGCACTTTGCTTGCTCTCTGGAATCGCAGTGGCATTCGGCGGCTCTGGTCTGCTGACAGGTTTGCTCTTCGGCGCAATGATTGGACTCGGGCGAAGACGACTGCGTGGACTGGAACATTTGATTTCGTATTCGGAACCAATCGTCGCAAGTGGTTGTTTCTTCTTTGCTGGCATCACACTTGCATTTCCTGGCGGCACAACAAAGATCAGCAGCGTTGTGATTGTGTGCGCAATTGCGTTGTCACTTGCAATTGCACGGCGTGTGCTCAAGCCACTCATAATGAATATTGCACTCGCATCGGTGCGTGACAGCGTGGCACTTGATTCACCAGCAGCGCGCGGACCGGTTCGACAAGCACCGCTGACAATCGTTGTTCTCCTTGCATTTGCGATACAGGATTCTTCTGGACTCGCGGATCAATTACTTGGACTCGCCGTCCTCATTTCTCTGATGAGCACGCTCTCGACATTCTGGCCACGACATGGACGGAGTGCGACCAAATGAAATTGCGCACAACAAACACTCAAAAACGAAAGGATCGCCCGCGTTTCGGCGCAACTTTTCTCGCTGTTGCTTTGTTCTGTCTTGTGGGACTCATTCTTATCACGCGCGAATTACGAAAGAGCATTGTCGATCTCCCACAATCAAACTTGTCTGCTGCGGGCGAAACAACTCTGCTGCTTGGAGTGATCATCTTGGGATCTTGGCTTTCTGGAAGATTGATTCGCAGAGTTGGACTTCCGCCAATCACAGGACAACTGCTCTTTGGAGTGCTTGTCGGACCAAGTTTTTGGACGTGGCTTCATCGACCAGAGATATCATTGATCAATGCATCGCAACTTGTATCGCTGCAAGGACCCGAATCGCTTGCGGTCGTCATGATTGGACTTGTCGCAGGCGCTGAAATCGATTGGCTTTTTCTGCGGAGCAAACTGCGTGTCATCACGGCGCTTGCTGCGGGGCAAATGATTCTCGTCTTTATCACTGTTGGATTTGTCGCGTTTGCATTTCTGGATTCCATATCGCAGTCAGTCATCGTGGCGACAATCGCTGCAACAAGCAGTTCCGCCGTCTCGGTCGCCCTCCTGCGAGAGATGCGACATCCAACAGATTTCGCTCGGTTGCTTCTCGCGACAACGGTCGCGAAAGATCTTTTTCTTGTGGTGGCATTTTCGGTCATTCTCTTTGTGATTGCAGCAACGACAACAACGATGGCGCATCAAGCGTGGTACTGGATCGCTCTTCATCTTGCCGGCAGCATCGGCGTCGGAATCGCACTCGCGTTTCCGCTTCGATGGGCGCTCGCACGAATTGAGAGGCGCATGACTGCAGTGGTTCTGGTCACAGCGATCTTTCTTGCAATTCTTTGTTCGACGATTGGCGTTGCGCCGCTCATCACCGCCCTCACACTTGGATTTACCGCGCGCAACATCGCGCCTCTCGCCACCGCATCTTTCTTCGCAACAGCGCGCAGACTTTTTCTTGCCGTCTGCTGCGTTTTCTTCGCAGCAGCTGGAACGCATCTGAATCTTGCCGCGCTTGCAGCGAATTGGACCGTGGTGCTTGCCATTTCTGCAGTTCGCTTCGCTGGAATTTGGACAGGTGTGACGATCGCCGCTCGCGCGACAGGACTGTCGCCATCGGCGACGCGGTGGGCATGGGCGGGATTTATTCCACAAGCGGGAATATCTCTTGCTCTTGCTGCACAAATTGCAATTGAATTTCCAAATCAAACATGGGCCAGCGGCCTTACAACAATCGTGATTGCATGCATCACACTGAACGAAATGATCGGGCCGATTCTGATGCGTATCGCACTGAGCAAAGTACCGTCCCACGAATGAGAGTTCTCGCATGATCGATACGCATTGCCATCTGACATTCCCAGAATTCGCTGGTCGAGTCTCGCAAGTTCTCGATGCAGCTTCACGCGTTGGAGTGCATAGTGCAATCACTATTGCCACAACCACAGCTGACGCGATTCGCACCACGGAATTAGCCGCGCTGCATACGCGACTCTTTGCAAGTGCGGGAGTACATCCTTTATATAGCGACAAGCCATGCGATTGGGCGGAACTTCGCCGAGCGGGCGAACATCCCAAATGCGTTGCATGGGGAGAACTTGGTCTGGACAATCACTATGACAAACCACCCGCCGCGCAACAGCGTGCGATATTGGAAGAACAACTTGCTCACATTATTCGTTGGAGCAGTGAGGGTCTTGCAAAGCCGATCATTGTGCATTGCAGAAAAGCATTCGCAGATCTTGTTCCAATCTTGGCCGCGACAAATTTGCCAGGGAATCGTTTCGTCTTTCATTGTTTCACCGGAGACTCGAATGATGTTCGGATGGCGCTCGATATAGGCGCATACATTTCATTCACTGGCGTACTGACTTTCCC
>CAMDEL010000008.1 GCA_945896765.1 Singulisphaera sp. GP187 | reverse complement strand
GCAAAGACAACGGGCACAGTGGTGATGATCGTCGGCCATGTCACAAAGGAGGGCGACCTCGCTGGACCAAAGCTGCTCGAACATCTTGTTGATGTCGTTCTCTCGTTCGAAGGTGATCGTCATCACGCATACCGCCTCGTTCGTGCAAGCAAGAATCGCTTTGGTTCGACTCACGAGATCGGACTCTTCGAAATGACTGGCGAAGGATTGGCCGAAGTCGACGAAAGTGCGCTCGCTGCGGCGAATGCAACCGATGCAAGACCAGGAACTGCAATTGTGCCCGTGATGGCAGGCAGTCGCGTGTTGCTTGCAGAAATTCAGGCACTTGCAGTTGCTGGATTTCTCGGCAGCGCTAAACGCAAAGCAAGTGGAATGGACAGCGGCAGACTCTCGATGATGATCGCGGTGCTTGAAAAACATGGTGGACTTCGACTCGCAGACCAAGATATTTATGCAAGCGTCGCCGGTGGTTTGCGAATCGTCGAGCCCGCTGCAGATTTGGCAGTTTGCTTATCGATCGCTGGCGCTCATTTGTCGCGCGCGCTTCCTCCGGCCACGGCAGTCCTTGGAGAAGTTGGTTTGTCAGGAGAAATTCGCCCAGTTCGAGCGCTCGACCAACGGGTCGCAGAAGCGATTCGCCGCGGTTGCTCCACTGTTCTTGTTCCATCAGGTCAAACAGAATCAATCAAACGGCATGGCAGTGCGATCGTTTCGATTCGCACCATTTCGCAAGCACTTGAACTATTATCACCAGTGGCTCGAATGAACTAATCGCTCAGTCAATACATCATGTCAGACTTCCTCACGATCGCGGGTATGCCCCGCCAAGAATTATTGCGGCTGATCGCTGCGACACAAAAGAATGTTCCAATTGCCGAGGGGCGATCACCCAATCGAACAACGCTCAACGGCCGAGTGATTGCAAACTTATTTTTCGAAGATTCGACTCGTACTCGCTGCAGTTTCGAGACCGCAGTGCATCGCCTTGGCGGACAAGTTTTCAATCTGACACCAAGCGGATCAAGCATCAGCAAGGGGGAATCGCTGGTCGACACCGCTCGCAACATCGAATGCATGGGAGTCGCGGCAATCGTTGTTCGATGCGCAGTATCAGGCGGAGCGAAAATGGTTGCGGATGGAGTGAAGTGCCCAGTCATCAACGCAGGCGATGGACGCCACGAACATCCAACGCAGGCAATATTGGATGTTTCCACTTTGATCGAGGAATTCGGTTCAGTCGAAGGCCGAACGGTTGCGATCGTCGGCGACATCACCAACAGTCGAGTTGCTCGATCGGTCACCCACGCACTTTCAACATTGGGCGCGCATGTGCGCTTGGTCGGCCCACCCACGCTGGTCTCGAAATCATTTGAGCGAATAACGCAAGGTCCTGGCATTGTTTCGACGATAAATAATTTAGATTCTGCCCTCGATGGGGTCGATGCTGTCATGATGTTGCGCGTTCAATTCGAGCGCGCCGCAGGAGGGGCTGTTTCCAGCGATTATCGCCAGATGTTCGGGCTTACACCGCAGCGAATCGCAAAGCTTGCCCAGCACGTCATCATCTTGCATCCTGGGCCGATGAACCGAGGGATTGAAATTGACGATCGAGTTGCCGATGATCCTCAGCGAAGTCGAATTCTCCGTCAAGTCACTCACGGCGTGGCCGCTCGGATGGCAGTATTGGAAATGGTTTTGTCGGAAACCACTTCAGAAAAATCCCCTGTCACAAATTCAAATTCACCTGCGGAGCATCGCATTGAAGTCTGATGCTTTGAATGCCGATTCTCTCAGTCTCTCCTACGTCTCCAAACGAAATCTTTCGCTATTCTTTGCTCTTCAGTTTTCATATCGAATTGACTTGAAATAATGTTGTCAACTATGTCTTGTATTCCCAACAAAAAAATCAAACCGAATCGCCGAATAGTTTCGTGCGTGGCAATTGTTGCATTGCTCTTCGCCGTTGGTTGCGAGTCAGATTCGTATATGAACCCAAGCGTTACTGGCTATTACGAAAATACGCCAACAACGATGCCGGTCCTAGATCGAATTGATGTGATCGAAGCGCCAGAAGTACCACTTGGAGTGACTGGTCCTCCAGAGGCTCAGGACCTTATCGCCAACACACTCCAATATCGTCTGGCTGCTGGTGACGAAGTTGGAGTCGAAATTTACGAATTGATTACTGTCGGTCGAACAGAATCTGCGCTTCGTATTGTCGACCAAGGCGGATACATTCGTCTGCCAACGATCAATGAAGTGAAGGCCGCTGGGCTGACCTTGGAAGAGTTGCGCGAGGCTATTCGAGCGAAGTTGGAAGCCTTCATTAAAAACCCAGTTGTGACTGTTGATATCCAGAAGGGTCGAAGTTTTGAATTCACGATTCAGGGCGCAATTCAGAATGCAGGAATCTTCGCCCTCAACAAACCAAATTTTCGACTGACGAATGCCATCGCTTTGGCTGGTGGCGCAGATGTCGTTGCCGAACGAGTTCTTGTTGTGCGTGCGATGGCAACGGAAGAGGATGTTGAAAGTGCGGCAAAGACCGATTCGAATCCACAGACAACGGATGGATCTGCGGCCACAAATCCCGCAAATTTAGGGCAATCCGCGACGACTTCAACGCCATCTTCCACTACAGGGACGACCGCAGCACCAGTCGATATCGAATCGCTGATCAATAAATTGAGCGAAGGCGAATCCGTGCCAACTCCTGCGCCAACTCCTGCACCAACTCCCGCGCCAACTCCTGCACCAACTCCTGCAACAACTCCTGCACCAACTCCTGCACCAACTCCCGCACCAACTCCCGCACCAACTCCCGCACCAACTCCCGCACCAACTCCCGCACCAACTCCCGCGCCAACTGGAGGCGGACTCGAACCAGTACCTGCAATTGAACCAGCGCCAGCACCAGCACCTGCGCCAAGTCCGGGCGCAGTAAGCGGAATGCAAGCTCCGCCACTTGTTGACATCGATACTCTCGAACCTATTTCTGTCGCTGATGCACCCAATGTCAACTCGCAGAACGCAACTCAACAGACACCAGCGTCACAACTTTCCAACGAAGGTGATTCATTCATCTTCGATGTGAACAGTCAACAGTGGGTTCGACTTCGCGGAACAAATATTCCTAAGCAGCCAGAAATTGTTTCAGACCCAACGCAGACAACTGCAACCGGTTCCGCTATCACAGGAGATGCGGCGAAATTGAGCGACGGTTCGAGTGTGAAGGTGAAAGATCCGCGCTCAATCTTCAAGACTCGAATTATTGAAGTCGACTATGACCGACTTGTCCGAGGCGATCCATCACAGAACGTGGTCGTCCGACCAGGCGATGAAATTTATTTGCAATTTCCGCCGATCGGCGTTGTCTACATTGACGGAGAAATCAGCCGGCCTGGAGTTTTTCAATTGCCTTCGTACGGTCGCCTGACTCTCAGCCGCCTCGTTGCTGCCGCTGGCGGATTGACCGAAATCGCAATTCCAGAACGAGTTGACTTGGTGCGGCGCCTTCCAGGTGGAAGAGAAGCGGCAATTCGGGTCAATTTGGGGGCGATTCGAAATATGTCAGAGCCTGACATCATCCTGAAGAAGGACGATCATATTATTATCGGAACCAACTTCTGGGCTACTCCACTCGCTGTTTTCCGCAATGGTCTGCGAATGACTTATGGATTCGGCTTTTTATTGGACAGAAATTTTGGTAATGACGTCTTCGGTCCACCGCCTGACAATCTCAGCATCAGCAGGTGAAATCAAGTCAATTCTGAAGGTTTGATTGCAAGCGGATAGTTGAAACGGTCGAACTATTTATTACCTAATACTGTAACTCTCAGTTCTATGTCACGTCCGAATGTCACAATAGTGCAACAACATTGTCTGTCACCATAAGCCAATCTAAATTCTCGAAGCCCGCTGATGCAACAAGGGAGGTCGCATTATCGAATGCGACGCTCATCACCGCGGGAGGGGTTCTGCTTGCACTCTTTTGCGTGGTCTTCTTCGATTTCTTCCAAAGGCAATTTTTATTCGCGTGGACTCAGCCAAGCGACTGGGGCCACACACTTCTGATCCCAGCGGTTTCTGGGTATTTCATATGGCTACGGCGCGCGGAATTGACTCGACTTGAACCATTCAAGCAGTGCTGGTGGGGATTGTTGTTGGTTGCGATTGGGGTCGGTTGGTACATGGTCTGTGTCTTTGGCCCGAAGCCTTTGTATCACCACAACATTATTTCTGCAGGCGTTGCGTCAGTGATCTTTGGATCTGCTTGGCTGCTCTTCGGAACCGCAGCGATGCGTTGGCTCTGGTTTCCACTTGCTTTTACATGTGCCTTTGGGCAGACTCTTTCCGAAGTCTTGCTCAATAAGGTCACCTTTCAATTGCAAGATATTGCCGCATATGGCGCGCATTTTTTGTTGACCGTGATCGGAACCGAAGTCGATCGAAACGGAAATACGTTGACTGTTTGGTCCGATGGCGTCGCTCATCCACTGAATGTTGCCGAAGCTTGTTCAGGGATGCGAATGCTTGTCGCCTTCTTGGCCCTTGGGGTTTTTCTTGCGTACACGAATCTGAAGGGTTGGTGGCAGAGGTCACTCCTTGTTCTGTGTGGCGTGCCGATCGCCATACTCGTCAACATGATTCGCATCGCCTCGATGGGAATTTTGACGCAATATGATCAAAATTTTGTTGACGGCGAATTTCACGAACTCGTTGGAGTTCTTTGGATGTTGCCTGCACTCTTTCTTTATATGGGAACACTGTGGGTGATCCGCAATCTCATAGTCGATGAGACTGAGGTGAAACATGCGGTTTAAGCCAAGCATCCGAGTGGCATTCGCTTCGGTCGTCATCGTTCTCATCTCTTCAGCAGTTGGTTTTCGCGCGAGTGTGTCAGCGCTCAATCTTTACCTTCGCAAAGATTCTGTGCCGCTACGAGAATCGCTCGACACGATCCCAATGAAATTAGGTCGGTGGAAGCGCGTCGGAACCGACTCGCGTCTCGGTGAGGCGATGGTCGAAAGTCTTGGAACTCGCTTCTATTTGGATCGTCACTATGCAATCGACGGCAACCCAACCAATGGAGTCATGACATTACACATCGCCTATTACACGGGCATGATCGATGCGATTCCACACGTGCCGGAGCGTTGCTGGGGAGCAGCGGGTTTGGTCATGATCTCTCAACCCTCTACGAGAGACGTTCAACTCGATCGATCAAAGTGGGATTTGGTTTCTGGGCCAAAGAGTTTGGCGACGGGATCGATTTATCCATCGGCGACAGTCGTTGATCCAGTGACTCGGCGCGAGGAAACAGTCTTCTTGCCAATCGGCGAGACCGAAATGTCGGTCACAGTCTTTCAGGACGAAGCCAACCCCCAGTTTCGCCTGGTTGGAGGCTATTTATTTATCGCAAACGCTCGTTTCACGTCATCGCCGAATGTCGTCAAGACCTATGCATTCGACCTCTCGAGCCGTTATTCGTATTACTGTAAAGTTCAGTGTTCAATGCTTGTCAAAGAAAGTGATCAGCCGATCGAAAAATGGACTGAACTCACGGCAGATCTTCTTTCTGAATTGCTCCCGACACTCATGCGGCGATTGCCGGACTGGACTGTGATTGAAGCCTCGAAATCTAAGGAATAATAAACAATGGCAACACGCTCAAATAAATCAAAGGTAAATAAAAAGTTCATCCTGCTTGTTGGCGGGTTCCTTTTGTTCGCTTCTGTCGTTCTTGGGGGCATCTTCTATTGGTCCTACAGCGCAGCGCCAGAACGAAACGTCAAGTTGGGTGATGAACTTGTTGTCACGGCGAAGGCCGCAGAAGCCGCAGGGAATGCTGATGAGGCTTACAAAAAGTACCAAGATGCGATCGGACGATATGGCCGAGCCATCAGTAAGAAACCAAACAACTTGGAGTATGTCCAGAAAGTGATCGAAGCGCTTGCTCTCATGACGCCAAAGACTTCAGGAGATGCGCAGGAGCTCTATCAAAAGCGAGAAGCGTATATGCAAAAGCGTACGCGTTCTGCTCCAGAGAATGGAGAAGTCTGGTTGCAGCTCATCAATTCTCTCAACGAGCGAGCGGAGTTGTTTGGACAAATGGATATGTGGAAGAGAGTCGCAGAAGTAAGCCAAGATGCACTTAAACGAGTTCCTCCATCCAGCCCACAGTTTGCCGCTATACAAAGCTTGGGAATTTGCGCAGAATTGAATCGAAGCGAAATTTTAACGACCGAAGAACGAACGGCGGTAGAAGTGGCGGCAGAAGAGTATCTCAAGACAAACTCCAAAGACGCGCGCGTTTGGTCAACTTTTCTTCGCGACATCGCATTTGATACCCAGCGCCTCACGCTGGAAAATCGAACTTCCGAAGCAATGGCTCGGACCACCAAGTTTAACGAATTACTTGTTCAAGCAAAGTCGAACCTCGCATCCAATGCTGAAGTGAGCGTCGCGGAATTGCAGAATCTTCTTTTTCAGAGAAGAAACCAAAATCCACTCGCCACTCCGAAAGCCATTCAGTCGATTCTCGACACGCTCTTTTGGAAAGCAGGAAACCGAGATGCAAAGGAGTTTGGAGATTGTGTATCTCTCAATGGGAATGAATTGGTCAATCTTGCAAATATTGCGAGCGCGATCAATGACAATATCGCTCTTGAGCGTGCGATGGAATCTCTGCAGAGTTATTGTGATCGATTTCCCAATTCGCTTGTCGAGTTAAATGCACTTGGAAAACTGCAAGCAAAGACAGATCAAGTCATGAAAGCCGAAGCCACATTCGAGAAAGTGCTCGCCATGCCATCTCCGAAAGTTTCGATGCTTGCGGCATTCGCTGACGAAATCAAATCAGAGGCGCTCCAAGAGATCTTCGGACTGGAATTTACAAAGTGGGAAACCGCTTCTCTTCCAGCTGACAAAACAGCTCAATTGGTGAAAGCCAAAGCTGCTCGAGATCGTCTCGGCAAGGTTCTCGCAGGACGCGATACCGATCTAGCACTGCTTCGCTTGGATGCCAAATTGGCATTTGCCCGTGCGGACTATTTAACAACCGTAACAAAGCTTGAGGAGATTTTTGCAAAGCAGAAGAATGTCCCAGCCGATCTGTATTACCTCTCTGTCGTCAGCTTGAATTCTCGCGGCGAGCAGGGGGCCGCACTCTCAAAGATCACCCAAGCGCTGGAAGAATATCCGCAGGTTGGGCAATTTTATTTGGTCCGCGCTGGGATTGAAGCAAGGCTCGGTCGGTTGATGGATGCGAAGCGCACGATCTCAAGTTTGCTTGCACGCGAGCCAGAGAATGTCGAGGGGTTGAAAATTATGGCGGAATTGAAGAAAGCTCCAGGCGATGGCGCGGTCAACCTGACCGACCCAGTTGTCAAGATATTGGGTGATGCCGAACTTTCCGCAAACGAAGGGGATATCGAATCCGCCGTGCAGCAAATTCGTGATGCAATGGCTTCCTATCCAAAGGAATTGCGCCTCCAGTGGGTTCTATGTCAGTGGCTTCTCTTTCAAGGAAAAAACAAGGAAGCACAGGATTCTATCGGGCAGTATTTGGTGGACTCTCCAAATGATCCAACTCTGAAGCAGTTGCAAATTCTTGCAACGATGCCATCTGCTTTGGATCGACTCAAAGCGTTTGTCGACCAACCCAAACTCGACGGAACGTTTGCTCAAGAGGATGAAAAGGCTGTTGTATTAGCAGTGGGGCTCGCAAATCTGCGTGATAGTTTGAAGCAACGACTTCAAGTGGCAAGAGAAGAGAATAAGCCTGCGATTACAGCCGAACTCGCCGAAATCACAGCCGCTACGAAGGTTGCTCTCGCAACGGCGACGCAATTAGCGCCTGGAGACATTACGTTGCTGGATAAACTCTATTCAGAGTCAGTTGCGGATAAGAATCCAGCTGCTGCGAATCAGTTGGTATCACTTGCGGAAAAGAATTGCAAGGATCCAACAATTGCCGTTCTCCTTCGAGGTCGAATTGCTCTTGAAAACAAAGATGCGATCAAGGCGGCGGAATTTTTCGAAGAGGCCGTCGCGATGCCAGGAGCATCCGCGGCTGCATACCGATTGTTGGGTATTGCTCGTGAGAAAAATGGCGATGTTGAGGGAGCAACCGAAGCATTCCAAGCTTCATACGCGCGCCGTCCGAACGATCTCGTGACAATTCAGCTCTATGTGCAGAATTTGGTTCGTGCAGGCAAAATGCAACAAGCGCGCGCAGTGATGCGAAGCGCAATGCTCGCAATGCCAGAATCTGTCGGGATTCGAAATGCGCACCTTGATCTCGAGGCAATCTACGGCAACCGCGCAGAGAGCATTCTAGAACGCAAGAGAATGTTTTCTGTTCGCCCGTCAGATGTTGACAATGCGCGCCAATTAATGAAGCTACTCGTTGAGTCGCCTCCAACTCGAGAACTCATTCTCAACGCAGACGGTACCGTCATGTTTCCACTGGCGGCATGGGATGCGATGAATAAGGAAAGTCAACAGCGAGAACTTGAACTTATCGCTCGTGCAAATGAAGACGCAGCGCAGGCGTTGTATGAATCTTTGTTGAAGATCAACCCCAACGACCATAGTTCCACCAGAATGTATGCGTCCTCGATGCAGCGCGCTGGTCGTGGGGGAGAAGGGGAGGCAATCCTTCTCGCTGCCGCGCAGAAAGCCAGTGGCGTTGATGCCTGGCAGTATTGGGCGGAATTAGCGGAGTTGCAAGTTTCAATGGGACGTTTGACCGATGCGGTCACGAACTTCAATAAAGCGGCTGAACTCGACACAAGTAAATCATCAGACGCAGCGCGGGTCATCTCTGGAATATGGATCGAACGGCGCGAGCCGAAGCGTGCTCTTCAAGTGTTGGAAACCGCGAATGCCAAGCAACCGAGTCTTGATATGTCCCGAAAAATTTCTGCTCTGCGTTTAGAAACAAGAGACTTTGCCGGTGCGCGCGCAATGAGTATGGAAGTTGAAAAGTTAGCGGGGGAAAATCCATCGTTTGGCGATAAGTTGTTGATGGCGGATATCACGAATGCGGAATTGGAAGAGTCCTTTTCTAAATCAGATGTAGCCGAAACCAAGCGGATCACCGCAGAATTCCTGAAAGCCATTGACGATTCCATTCGACTTCAACCCTCAAGTGCGTTGCCATTCATTGTGCGCTCCTCATCTTTTCAACGTCAATTTCAGCGCAGTGGCGATATCGAATTCTCGCGAAAGGCAATCTCTGATGTTGAGCGGGCAATCGAATTAGAGGGTAATTATTGGCCTGCTACAAGATTGCTCGCTTCGATTCAGCTCGATAGCAACGACATTGCATCCGCGACACAAACTGCTCGCAGATATATTGAGCAAAACCCACGTTCGCAAGAAGCGCGCCAAGCTTTGATTGCATATCACTTGACTGCTGGCGATTATGCGGGAGCCATTCAAACAGTGCAAGACATTCTTCTATTGGAGCCGAGGAATCCATTTTGGATTAGCACTCTTGCTGATACACATATCGCCGCATCGCTTCGGTTGGAGGCAGCCAAAGACAACGAGTTGCTTTTTTCCATTACCAAGAATCCCAGCGCATTGACACAATCGATTTTGCTTCGTTCAATGAATTCTCCACCTGATTTCGCGGGAATTTTGAATGCGTTGAAGTTAGCTCCAGGACTTGTTCCAACAACACCATTTTTTCAAATGATTGGAGCGGCGGCAATCGCAGGTACTGCGACGACCGAGGCGCAGAAAAACCAAGGCATAGTTCAATTGCGCGAGATGTACAAACTGGTCGCGCCTGCGAAAGGTACGCTCACCGATCCGTGGATAGTTGCTGCAGGAACTCTCTTTCCTCCAGAAAAATCTCAAAAGTTGGAGTCATTTGTCTTAGAGGCTTGCGCCAACAACCCCGATAGCCCTCTTTGCCGCGCTCTTGCGCAGAGATTCCTGGATGCTGGCACAACTTCAATTCCAAAGGCACTTGAGTATGCGAAGCGAGCCCTTGAGCTCGCCACAAACGACGAAGAGAAGTTCGATGCATGTCGAGTCTTGGGCGGCGCAGAATATAAAGCTGGAAACGCTGTTGAGGCTGCGAAGTGGTTTGAGCAGTCTCTAATAATTCAGAAAGACGACATGGCCGCAATTAATAACTTGGCATATCTCGAAGCCAAGGTCCTCAACAAGATTCCGCAGGCGGTCGAAAGAGCGCGCAAAGCATTTGCGACGAATCAAACTAATCCAGATTTAATGGACACGCTGGGATTTGCGCTCATGAAGTCTGGACAAATTCCTGAGGCGCTAAGCCTGATTCGGCGCTCGGCTCGGGCTCAGCCTACTGCAATGGCATATGGACATTTGGCTGAAGCGCAGGTTCTTTCTGGTCGAAAAGTGGAAGCTCAAGAATCACTCGAGCGCGCTCGGGCACTCCGACCTGATGCTGAAGCACAAGAACAGATTGATCTCGTCGCAAAGTCTCTTGCCGCCGCATCTGGCGGCTGATTAAAAACAGAATCCACAATGCCACCAACCCCATCCAACATAACGACTTCCTCAACGACTCCGCGATCAACGAATCAGCCAAGTCGCACTCCGACTCGTGGTGTCACGATTGATCCGATCCGTATCCTTCGCCAAAAATGGAAGGCGATCATGCTTTGGGCAATCGGTGGAGTCTTTTTCTCTGGCGTGTTTTATGTTGGGTCTTTCTATCTGTATCCCATTTATAGTGGTCAGGTTGTTTTGCGATTACGTCCCCAGTTGGGAGATGCCAAGGAGATTTTTGGAGAGGCCACCACTCAGGAAGAAACCGTCGCTCGACTCGCTCAAACCGAAGCGCAGCAAATGGTGATGCGCAGCGTCTTGGTCAATGCCGTATCAAATCGAGACATCCTCAAGACAAAGTGGCATGAATATTACCTCGATGAAAATGGTCAATTTGATACTGAAGAAGCCGTTGACGATCTCATTCGCGAAATTTCATCTGGGCATAAGCGCGGGACACAGTTCTTTGCGCTGTATTGGTCGGCGCATGTTCCTGGAGATGTTCCCATTTTGCTCAATACGATTTCGGAAACATATCTTTCGGAATTGAAGGGGGAAAGCAGTCGAAAATTCAACGAGATTAAGTCTGTCTTCCTGAAGAAACAAATGGAACTTGACACGAAAATTGATGAATCAAAGTCGGCTGTTCGGCGATTCATTGTTGATGGGAACATCCCATCATTTGTTGAGGACTCGCAACAATCACAGCAGGGGCTTCAAGAGCTTCAAAGATTGATCGCAGAAACTACGATGGATCTCAGTCTCGTGAAGTCGCAAAGAGGACAGATCGATGCGAAGTTGAAAGGGCGACTCGAAGCGTCACAGGATGATGTTCGAAAGGCCGAAGCAGATCCTGCGCTTTTACAGTTGATGCGCGATATCAACGATCTCACGATCAGCATGCAGAGCAAAAAGGCTCGGTTTGGACCGATGCATCCCGAGGTTCGCTCTGGCGAGCAGACATTAGCGTCCGCCCAAGCTCAAAAGGAGAAAGTCCTCGAAGATATCGTGCGGCGGGATCTGAACGGACAATTCAAAACTATTTCCGATCGTCAAGGTGGGCTGGAAGACCTTCTGGTGAAACAGACAGGAGACTTTGAGATTGAACGAAAACGAATTGAGGAATTGGCCGCACGCATTTCTGATTTGGAGGCGATGAAGGATCGCCAAGATCGATTGGAAGAGGAGCGGGGCATCATTACCAAGACGATCAGTGAACTCGATCTTGCGCGCGCTCGAGAGGATTCGATCCCCGTGTCAATTGCTCAAAAAGCATTGACACCACGAGAAATTTCTTTTCCGTATTGGAAAATTGTACTCCCAGGAGCATGGTTTGCAGTCTTCGCACTCGGTATCGGCATAATTTTTTTACGGGAGTTTCTCGACCAAAGAGTTCGATTCGCCAGTGAACTCACCAGTTTGGCAAACGGAAAAATCCTGGGCGTTATTCCAGATTTAGCCGACGATGAATCAAGCCCAAGCAAAGTGGACTTCGTCGTACGCGAATCGCCGCAGTCGATCTTGGCGGAGAATTATCGCCAAATTTCGACCAATTTGTTGAAAGCACTTTCAGATGATGTTGGCGGAGTTATTGGAATCTTCTCTGCGATGCCTGAATCTGGAGTGACCACCATCATCTCCAATCTCGCATCGAGTGTGAAGGTTGTTGGCAAGAGAGTGTTGGTGATTGATACAAATTTCAGAAAGCCTGGAGTGGCTCGCATGTTCGGCGTTTCGGAAGATGCTCCAGGACTGAGCGACGTACTCGCAGGGAATGCAGAATTCAATAATGTGATTCAGACATCTGCATTTGGCATTCATGTCATCAATGCAGGGCAAGGTCGAATGATCGAACTCCTCAACACATCCAAGATGTCAGAAGTGATGGACATGGCTCGCGAAAAATATGACATCACTTTCCTCGATACTGCTCCAGCCGGTATTGCAGCTGAAGCGATTGTCGTTGCTAATCGAGTCGACGCATCGATCCTTGTTGTCCGCGCGATGCGCGACCAGCGAGGTCTTATCGCTCGACTTGTCGGACAACTTTCAGCGCAAAGAGGCAAGTTTATTGGCGCGATTTTGAATCGGCCCGAGCAGACTGCGGGTGGTTATTACCGCAAGAATGCACAAGTCATGGTCGGATATGGAGCATCGCCTTCCAAAGCGACTCCTGCAGCGGGAAGTGCCTGACATCATGTCGCCTCAGGAACTACTGCCAAAGTTTGAAGCCCTTTCACCAGCGGTTGTCCCTGTGCACACAGTTTTTGTCGATGCCGTGGAGATGTTGAATGTATTCGCCCCTGTTTTTATTGCGGGCTTTCTCATTACTCTCGCGGCGACTCCCGTTGTTCGTCGTTTGGCGCTGATTGTGGGAGTCATTGATATTCCCGACGCACATCGCAAACATCACAAAGCGCCAGTTGCATATCTCGGTGGACTGGCGGTCTTCATTGGTTTTATGGCAGCAATGCTCGTCAGTTCTGTCGCTGTAGATGGCGAATCTGCAGATCTCGCCCCTGTGCCAATTTCAATTCTTGTTGGAGCGACCACGATTGCGTTGACTGGTCTCGCCGATGATATTTGGAAGTGGGATGCTCGATTGAAAATTGCCGGACAGCTTGTCGCGGCAGCAGCCTTGGCATATTCCAATATAGGAATCGGCGCAGTCACTGGTTTTCTTCAGCCGTTTTTTGGCCCTGCAAATGAAGAACTCTTCCATGTGGGATCCATGGTCATCCTCACTGGAACTCTTTATTATTGGGTGGGAACTGCATTCTTAGGATTCGTCATCATCGGCGGATGTAACGCAGCAAATTTGATTGACGGGCTCGATGGTCTTCTCACGGGCACGACTGCAATCATGTCCTCTGGATTCCTTGCAATCAGCTTGCTGCTCGCGTCGACAGTGATGATTGAAGATCCATCGACAAGTTTTGTTGGGGTTCGTGTTGCATTATCGCTGGCACTTCTTGGGACGATGCTGGGATTTCTTCCGTGGAACTTCAACCCCGCAGTTATTTTTCTGGGGGATTGCGGGAGTTTGCTGATTGGCTATCTCTGCGTCACAACAATTCTGCTTTTCGGCGAGCAAGGAGCGCCAAGCCTTGTGGTCGCCGGTTTCATCATCTTTGGATTGCCCATTACTGATACGACCCTGGCGATCATTCGGCGCAAGGTCGCGGGCGTGCCAATGAGCACTCCCGATGCACAACACATTCATCATCAGATCAAACGACTCTTTGGATCAGTCAAGAAATCAGTCTTCGCGCTCTATGGGATCACATTCATCTTTACCGTGATTGGAGTCGCAATCGCATCCGTGTTGCTCTTGACGGGAACGCGCGTCTTGGTTGTCTATTCCATCGGAATTGCTTTCTTTGGATTCGTCATCTCGGTCGCAGTGAAAATCGCCTTGATCCAACGTGCGCAATCGGAACTCGCTGATCAAGAGTTACAAACTGCAAGGGAAAGCATTTCTGCCAGAACAAGTACCCAGACAAGTACCCCCGCGAGTTCGGACCAACCGGCGTGAGCGACGGCGATTCGGGTCATATCCCAGTTCTTTTGAACGATGTTCTGCAGTCGATTGCTCCCAAGCGTGGAGATTGCTTTATCGACGCAACGGCTGGACGCGGAGGACACGCTCGTGCGATCGCCGCGGCAATCAATCCTGGTCGCATTCTTCTCTTGGATCGCGACAAAGACAATCTTGCATATGCCGAATCTTGCGTTCGAGCCGCCGCTCCTGATTCGCAAGTTGATGCAGTCCATGGTGACTTTCGGCATGTCGCTGAAATCGCTAAGAAGCAGGGGATTTGTGCCAATATTCTTCTGGCAGATCTCGGCATCTCAAGCAACCAACTCGATCAAGCAGAACGCGGCTTCGGATTTCAGAAAGATGGCCCGCTTGATATGCGACTCGATCGTTCGTCTCCGTACTCTGCTGCGGACATCGTTCGCGATCTTTCAGAGTCCGATATTGCTGACATGATTTTCAATCTTGGCGAAGATCCATTTGCAAGATTGATTGCTCGTAAAATTGCACAAAGTCGAGCGCAAGCGCCGATTATTACAACGGCGCATTTGGCTCGACTTGTGCGCGAGGCATATGGCTCGCGCGCCCGTGATTCCAGATTGCACCCTGCTACTCGGACCTTCATGGCCTTCAGGATCGCGGTCAACGACGAACTGAAAGCTTTGGAAGATCTTCTGAAGTCGATCGCTTCGGCGATTCGCTCCACGAGTGTTGGGTGGCTTTCTTCGGAAGCGCGGGTTGCGGTGATTTCCTTCCATTCATTGGAGGACCGTCAAGTTAAGCGAACATTCGTCAGCCTTGCGGACGAAGGACTCGTTCAAAGGGTGAATCGAAAGCCATTGATCGCCGGTGATTCTGAAATCGCCGACAATTCAAGGGCAAGATCAGCAAAGCTTCGGACAGTCAGTCGCATCGCTCAACAATAATTCGCTCGCTCACTCGCTCGACAATCTCACCCAAGCCAACAATCTCATCCTCAGCCAACAAGGACGTTGCAACAATGACACGTGAACACAAACTCGCCGTCGTACTCGGATTCGGACTCCTCCTCTTCGTAGGAATTCTTGTCTCAGATCATTTTTCCGCTTCGCAGCGGCGCACACCAGCAGATCTTGCTGCCAACACAATTCGTGAAGTTCGGCCTGCTCCACCGGTTTCAATTCAAACGATTCAGGTCAACAATCGGGTTGGCATGAATGCTGGTGGCGGACAAATTGCAAATGGACAAATGCTTGCAACTGGAGACACCGTCGCCATTCCATCTGGATTGGTCCCAACGCCTCCTCCGCAAGCTGCGGTGGCTGGAGTGCCTGCAGAGTTGTACACACTGAAGGATGGCGAGACACTTTATAAAATCTGCCAGACGAAATATGGAAATGGAAATCTCTGGAAGGAATTGGCGGATTTCAACAAGTCAACAATTTCAAATCCCACCAAACTCCGAAAAGGGACAACAATTCGTTTGCCATCAGTCAATGTGCTTCGAGGAGAAGCGACTCCAGTCGCAGTTGCAAATGTCTTGCCTGCGCCACAAATGCTAACGCTGACGAATCCTGCTCAACAACAAGTGCAGCAGCAAACGCAACAACCAACAACAACAAGAGAGTATGTTGTTCAGAAAGGCGACACGCTTGGTTCAATCTCAACGCGCGAACTTGGAACAGCGAAGAAGTGGGAATCGATCTATGAAGCAAATCGTGATCGACTGAAGAGCCCAACCGATCTCAAGATCGGGAAGTCACTGCGAATTCCACTGGACATCTGATCCGGAACCCATCAGTTGTTCGCAAAAATCACGGCAATTATAGTTGGAATTGGCATACTCGCGTGTGGCGTTCTTGTTCAGCGCCAGCAGAGATATGAACTTGCGCGCGACATTTCGCGTGCACACTGGAGAATGCTAGAGCAAGAACGAACACTCTGGTCACTTCGCGCAGAAATCGCGCGCAGAACTCGACCTGACGAAATTCGAACGGCTGTCCAGCGACTCGATCGAAGATGGCGCGCAATTCCATATCGCATCGAAGAACTCCCATCGGGTGTCCACGGTCAGGACGATGATCGATCGACGCGTGTGGAGTTTGGAGGATGACTCCATCTTCGCGCATCCGCGGAATCTCTCGCGGAGTTGTGGTTGTGACGATTGTCGCACTCGGCGCGACTCTCTTGCGAACAGCCCAACTGAAAACACTTCCACCATCCAAATTGATTCCTGCAATGGGATCGAGAACTTCGACATCGACAGAACTCGCGGCGCGTGGCAGAATTCTTGACCGCCGCGGAAGAATTCTGGCGACAAGTGTGGTGGGATATCGACTCTTCGCAGATCCTGCGACGATATGGAAGCGAGGCAACGACAAAATTCGCGAAGGTTTGAAGAGCGATCCGCAAGCTTCTTTTTCCAGCGATCCATTTGCTGATGCCGCCGCATCGCTCTCGACCGTTTTGGGAAAACCAGCAGCGGATATCGAAGGCATCTTGCGCCTTCGTGCTGATGATCGCTATGTCGTGCTTGATGGCGATCTCTCCGAACTCGAATTGGACGGCGTGAAAGGTCTCGACATCGAAGGAATCGGAATCGAATCAAAGCTTGTGCGCGAATATCCACAGGGTTCTGTCGCCGCTCCCGTCATAGGCAAAGTTGGTTTCGAACAAAAAGGTCTCTCTGGAGCAGAACTCAGTTTCAATTCAAAGCTGCTGGCAAAGAATGGAAAACTCACTTTTCTCCGTGATGTTCAGCGCAATGTTTTGCACATCGACGACGGCAATTTTATTCCAGCCGATGATGGTTCAGATGTGCGCCTCTCAATCGATGTCGTACTTCAAGATATTGCTGAGCGACGTCTCGCCGAAGCTGTTCGAGAATATAACGCTGGTGGCGGACGACTCGTTGCATTCGATCCGCAAACTGGCGATGTTCTGGCGATGGTCGACATACTTCGCTCGCGTGCTGGATGGAAGGAAATCACCTCTGATCCTTCGCGCAAAATCGATCCTGCGCTTGGAAGGAATCGTTGCCTCACCGATCCGTTTGAACCAGGTTCGACATTCAAGCCGTTTGTGTGGGAAACCGCAACTGAAATTGGAATCTTTTCACCGAAGTCCATTGTGCCCACACCCAGCGCGGGACCATACCGCACATCATTTGGACGTGCGATCCGTGATGTGAAGTACTACGGTCCAGTTCCTTGGAGGACAGTGCTCGTCAAGAGTCTCAACAGTGGAATGGCGATCGCTGGGGAGCGCATGTCGTTCGAGGACATGCAGCATAAAGTTGTGGAGCGTTTCGGATTTGGTCGCCTGACAAACCTTGGTGTTCCTGGAGAAACCACCGGCATCATCACAACGCCCGCTGCGTGGTCCAAGTACACGCAGACCTCGGTCGCAATGGGTCATGAAATCGGAGTCACTCCAGTGCAAATGGTCCGTGCATTCAGTTCATTCTGTAATGGTGGCTGGATGCCGCAACCGCGGATTGCATTGCCAATCGGTCCTGATGGAAGAGTTTTGCCAACAGTTCGGACGCCGGTGATTCCTGCAAATCTTGCACTCGAAACCAGATCAGCGATGGAAGGCGTCTTGACCGAAGGAACAGGACGAAAAGCGCAGAGCGCGCTCTATCGCATGTTCGGAAAATCTGGAACTGCACAACTTCCAAAGCCAGCAGGACAAGGCAAGGGATATTTCGAAGATCGTTACGTCGCAAATTTTATTGCGGGAGCGCCATTTGAAAACCCTCGCATCGTCGTGCTGTGCGTGATTGATGATCCCGATAAAAAGAAAGGTCACTTTGGTGGATCCATCGCCGGTCCAGTCGTCCGTGATGTGATTGACGAGTCATTGCAATATCTTGGCGTCAAGCCAGATCAAATTGCATCTCGTCGCGCAGCGATTCTTTCGTCTGGTCAAGATTTGCCAGCGGATGCGAAAGATCGTGTCGCAGCAGCGTTGATCTTCACAGATGTTGCTGGTAATGAAGATCTCGCGGCAGAATCTTCGCCCGATGCGCCTGGTGCTTCTCAAATGGCTGTCGTAGCGCAGTCGCTGCCTGCACATCCAAAGTCACGATCGACTCCTGCAACGCACGCGCCCGCGATTTCTTCGAAGTCAAATGGGACGAAAAAGAACGGAAGTAAGGTTGCTGCGAGCAAATCAGCGCTTCCATCTCAGGCGCGCTAAATTTCATAACTCAACGGATCTCGTTATTTCGAATCGGAATTTGCAGGGACATTTTTGGAGTTCGGAGTTGCCATTTCATCCTTGGAATACGGCATGAGTCCTCGAATTCGAGTGACAATGAGATATTGATCATTCACATATTTGCTGATCTCTGCAGGGCATTTACCGGTCGTCGATCCTGCAGAACGAGAGTCTTTCGCCTTTTTAAAAGCCTTCTCTGCGTGATAGAGCGCAATAATTCCTTTTTTTGCATTCGCCTCGAGTGCTTCGGTTGTGGCTCTTTGCCAACGTGGATTTTTCTGGAGCAAGTCTGAAAGTTGCACAGCGATCTTCGCGGTGTTGTTCTGCGCTTCGAAGTATGCGGTGCTTTGCTGCGCATTCAGCGTCTTGCCACTGGCCATCATTTCGAGACTGTCGGCTTGAACTTGAAAGCTTGCACCAAAGTCTGTGGCGAATTTCGTAAGGTCGACAGTGATAACCGGTGGGG
>CAMDEL010000007.1 GCA_945896765.1 Singulisphaera sp. GP187 | reverse complement strand
CCAGAGCGAGCGCCCAAAAGTATTGGTCAAGAGGAAACATTCGAGAAGGACACGCTCGATATCGATCGACTTCGGCAGGTGTTGCTTGGTCAGACTGAAAGCGTTGCGAGAAGACTTCGGCGGCAGGGGCTTGCTGCGCGCACCGTCACATTGAAGTTGCGATTTTCAGATTTTCAGACTGTGACAAGACGAGCAACTTTTTCTGTAGCGACGGATATTGGACTGGAATTCTGGTCGAGCGCACGTGAATTGTTTGATCAATGGGCTTCGAAAGAAGCGCAACCTCTGCGCTTGATCGGCGTCAGTCTTGGCGGTCTTGAAGCGCAGACTCATATCGCTGAACTCTTCCCGGATCCGGTGATGGATCGGCAGCGGCGACTTGATGGCGCGGCGGATGCGATCCGCGCCAAATTTGGTGTCGAGGCAGTCAATCGAGCCGCTGCAATTGTGCGAACCGACGAGTGATCGAATGCGGGCGACTTCGCTATCCTCTAATGCATGATCCTTGCTGTTTCTTCTCTTGATGCGTGGTTGACATTCGTCGCAACATTGCATCCTGCGGTACTTCACTTTCCAATTGCGCTCGGCATTGTCGCTGCGATTGTTGAATTATGGGGTGCAGTGCGTCGTGATCCAGGACCTTCTTCATTCGCGTTGACTGCGGTGTGGTTCGCAGCAATTGTTGCTGTGGTGACAGCGACGAGTGGGTGGTTTAATGCGGAATTCCTGAATCGGGGACTCTCGCTGAATCTTTTTCTTCATCGTTGGATTGGGATTGCTGCTGCAGTTCTCTTGATGACTCTTGCGATCAGTGGGTCGATCATTCGTGCTCGACCGAAGACCAGTTTGTCTGGAGCGTGGCGAATGGTTTTGCTGGCAACTGCTGGAGCTTTGGGTTTTACTGGTCATCTTGGTGGCTCGATGGTTTATGGCGATGGTTACATCACCGATGCGTTGTGGGCTGCGATCGACCAAACCGAAAAGTCGCAAAGAGATTCAGCTGCGAATGCTGCGAAAGCGCAATTAGGAATTGTGGAGCCGCCTCAGGTTGCAGCTGCCGTTTCAGCAACTGCCGTTTCGGAAACAGCAGTTCCCGCACCAGTATCGCCCGCACCAGTAGTTCTGGGCGCTGGAGGAAAGTCGTCTGTTGATTTCACCAAGCAAATCGTGCCGATCTTGACTGCGAATTGTTATGAATGCCACGGCAACGGAAAGCATAAAGGTGGCGTTCACCTTGATGATTGGAAATGGATGACGACCGAGCGAAAGGGCGAGTGGGCGGTGAAGCCCGGCGATCCTTCGGCGAGTTTACTGTTGTCAAATATCGAATTGCCAGAGAGCGACGACTCTGCGATGCCACCAACGGGCAATCGGGTTTCTTCTGCAGACATCGCGCTCATTCGCGAATGGATTGTTCAAGGTGCATCTCCAGGAAATGGGATTTCGCCTGGTGCGATCTCTGACAATCGTTGGTCGTTGCCAGAGCGATCGTTGACTGCAGATGAATTGGCTCGCATTCAAGCGCAGACTCCGGTGATGGCGCAGTTTGGAGTGACTGTGCAACCGCTTGCTCAAGGCAGTTCAAATTATGAGGCGAATGCCAGTCTCGCTGCGCCGCCGATTGGCGATGCGCAGGTGGAGAAGTTGGTTTCTTTGGCGGATTTTCTGGTTGTGCTGAATCTTGCCAACAGCACGATTTCAGATTTGGTTGGTTCAATCCTCGTGCAGTTCCAATCTTTGCGGGTTATTCGAATCGATCACACGCAAGCGGGCGATCAAGTTGCGGAACGCTTGGCGGGAATGCAGAAGTTGGAATCGATCAACTTTGTTGCGACGAAATTGACAGACGCAGGGTTGGCATCTTTGACGAAATTGAAGTCGCTTCGGCGACTCTATATATGGTCGAGTCAAACAACGCCAGATGGAGCAAAGCAATTTCGGCTTGCTCGACCTGATGTGCAGTTGATCGACGGTCAAGAATAAATTGCTGCAGAATCGCTGGGAGCGCTTTGCGTAAGTGGCGCAAGAATTTTCTGTAGTTTGTGAAATGCATCTCCCGAGGACTTTCCTTCAATTGTTTTTATTGGAGGTTCTGAGATCGCTGAAGCATCCAAGTTGGTGTCGGGAGATAAAGGTGTTTGCTCAGATGCAATTTGTTGCGAGAGCATGAGCACTCCAGGGTCGGCGCCGAAGATCGTGTGTGAAAGTGGATCCGCGCACCACACTTTGAGTTGGGTGCAGGCAGATTTCCAAATCGTTTCGTCGACTGATCCGACAACCGTGCGAGAAAGTGCTGCGTTGGCAATATCAAGAGCGGCCCAAAATCGACCCGTGCCAGTCGCCGCCAAACACGCGGGAACGAATGCATCGCTGGGCAAATCTGCCGCTGCAAGCGCGTGGCGCACTCGGATTGCGTGTATTGCAGAAACGGGCGCGTGGCCTAAGGTGAGTGATTCTGCGAAGGTTTCAAGTGCAGGAAGATCATGATTTCCAAGCGCATCTTTTCTGCGAAGGTCTTGCGCACGATTGATTGTCGACATCAGATTTGCAATGTCAGCGCGCATTGCAAAGGTCCAAGCATTCGCAGCGAGTCGAGCGCGAAGCAACGATTTGCCGGAGTCTGTTGTCGATTCAATTGCTAAATCTTTTTCATCGAATTCGCTGGCGGAAACTGTGGCTGAAGAAGATGAATCTTGTGCTTGACGAATTCGCGTGATTGCGTCGACCCAGAATGACTGCGTGGATTGCGATTCAATGTTTGAAGGTACTTCGTCGGAGTCTTGGACAAACGAATGCAACAACGCGTGTGCGACTTCTTGTTTGTTGATGACAAGCGCAATTTTTCTAGGAAGAAAAGTTCCACTTGGAATTCCCAATCGTTCTTCTTGAGACGCTTCGAAAGAGATCGTCACGACTGTGTCGGCGGCGACGATTGGCACGATGACCACTGGACGCCCAATCGGTAAAGTTTTCCCATCGACTCCATCCGCTTTCACTATGAATCCAGCGCGCCGAATCGCAGCGCATGGGCGAAGTGTGATGGAGAGAATCCACTCGCTGTCATTCGTGCCAGACCAATGAATGATGCGCGGGGTCGAACGCTCGGTAGCTCCCGCAAGAAGTGTTGCATTGTCTGGCATGATTGGCCCATCGCGTCGAGCCCAATGCCATGCACGCAGAGTGTCGAACAAGTCGTACGCATCTCCAACATGGTCGAAGATGGGCTCTTGCGCTGGCCACTTCATTGACCAGTCAGCAGATTCTTGGATGACTCGAAGGCGCATCAATTCATTGTTCCAACTGAGAAGTGTTCGGTCGGGCGGCATTGGGAAATCCACTCCGCGCTGCGCGAGATTTGGTTCGTACCACGCAGTGAGCATTTTTGTTTCCGATGCACGAACATCACATTCCCATTCAATCGCAGCGGGGACTTCGGATCCGGCGGCAAAGAGCCTTTGCGCGAGATACGAAAATCGAATTGATTTGTTCTGACGCTCTATCAGAGCGCACCCATCAAGGATTTTCTGCGGAGTGTTCTCCGCGTCGCGTGTCAATGAGGTTGATCGCCCATACGCATCATCGAGAAGTGCCATCCAATGCGATGGTGGCTCGCCTCGCATGATGTCGTTGATGAGCAGTGCTGGAGCAAGAGACCAATCGACAGAAAGTTTGCGCCCAACCAACATTGCATGATCCTCTTGCGCGAAGTTTGCTTGCATATTTTTTATGACATCTCTGAATGCTCCGTGGAGGGGAGTGCGCGAATCTGTCGGCACTCCCTCTCCCGAAGCCACTTGAGTCGAAGCCACTTGCTCCGACGCGCGCGCCGACGCGGCCTGCCCCACGCAGGCGACGCACGCGGCATAAATCCCGAGTTGCTTAAAAATTTTTGTCTCGTTCAATGGATCAACAGCGTGAGAGCTGCCTCTGCCGAGCCTGACGCCGATCCATTTTCATCGACTGTAACGGCAGTCGTAGTGACAACAGTTCCAGCCCAATTCGCTGCGATTGGCAGATTTGTCAGAGCGCAATACGTTCGATCTGGCAAGACTACGAAAGTCAGCGCTCCAGTTGCCGACCCTTGACCGTTCACCGTCCAACTTGATTGGGATGAGATCGAGCCACTGACGTGTGAACTTGCAAGTGCAACATCGGCGCCGAAGTTGCCGTCAATCTTCGAGAGATGGGTGATATTGTCATATGTGACCGTTCCGCGGATTTCAAGGTTTGAAAGTGATGCATAGGCTTTCCCACGGCTCATCGCCACTCCCGCTGCTGTGGCCGTTGAAGATGCACTGCATCCCAATCTTGCTGCACAACTGTCACCGATTCCAAGACCGCCACTTCCAACCGCAGAAAGCAGAACTGAACGTGTGCAGGCTGGAAATGTCCCGTGCCAAGTTTCCCTCCAACCGCCTATGAATTGTGCAAGTCTTGTTCCAGTTCGGCTACCGGCATGCCAGAAGGAACTGGAACCAGAAATTGAAATGCAAGCAGTTGCCGAACTTTCTGAGGCGGCAATGTGATAACTGGTACGCCACCCAACGAAATTTTCAGATCCTGCCCAACCACCCTGCATCGGAGCAGGTGGATTCATAAGTGGAGTTCGATTCACTCGGACCCATTCGCCTGGGCCACATTGACAAATTTGCTGAATGGGATCTTCTGGTTTTTCATCCGGATCGCCACAGAGTTGCTCAATGTTTGGGCAGGGCGGTGGGCCTTCGGGTGGATGATCGGTCAACCGGGGCGATGCGCTGGCGGATTGAAGTATGGCGCATGACGCCGCGACGGCGAGCGCTGCATCACGCCAAGCGTGCATGCCAGCAACTTGAAGACCAGAAGCCTGAAGACTAGAAGCCTGAAGACCAGAAGCATTTCGATTTTCACTGCGATTCATAGAAGCCTCCTTTTCCTTGCGGATTTTCGTGCAAAAGACAGGCGACGCCGCCTGCGTCATCTGCACAAGATGCACAATATGAGTCCGCCAATGAAGACTTAAAAAAAGAGCCTATTTTTCTTTGGAGAATTTTGGGGGAGAATTCTCTTCTGTGTTCAGGGTATGGCCCAAACTGACCAAGCCTGCACTCACATGCCCTCACCCAAAAACTCAGGCCAACAACTCAAGCCAACAACTTAAGCCAACAACTTAAACCTGTGGCGGCCGAGTTTGACTTTGAGAGTATGGATTCGATCCGTCTTGGGACTGCGTGTTGCCAGCATTCGACTGCGGATTAGACGGGAGCGCTGCGTTCCCATTCGAATTCGACGAGTTGCCAGGCGTAGGTGTGTTTGAAGAACTATTCACATCGGACTCGATACCAGCAAGGCCCTTCTTGAATTCAACGATTGTCTTGCCGACTGAGCGACCAAGTTCTGGCAATCGTCGCCCGAAAATGAGAAGTCCTAGGACAAGCAGGATGCCAAGTTCCCAACCAGAAAAACCCCAAGCGAGAGTCAAGGCGAGAATGTCGGTGTGAAGTAGTGTCATAGAGTTTGCTCCAAATAGTTTTCCAACACAAAGCATACACATTGGTTCGATTCAATCACTGAAATCGCTTGAGATTTGGTATCCTTAAAATATGCAAGGATGCAAACACATTATCGGCATTTCTATTCTCGCCCTCGCCAATTTCGCCTTCCAAGGCTGCGAGACACCACCCGAACCGACTCCAACAGCAGACTATGCCCATCAGCTCGCTCCTGGTGAGTGTGCGCTGCGAAAACTGGGACCAGGCGAAGCGTGGCCAGATTTATCTGGCGCGTGGAAATCACGCGACGCATATTTGCAAGAAGCGCTGGCGCAAGATCAGACGTGGTACGAAAGTCCATCAAGTCGTTCTCGTTTTCCACAGATGTTTCCGTTTCCAGATGTCTGTACTTGGGATCAAGCAGCTTCGAGCATCATCGCCTTCCGTCAGATTCTCAACGACAACGCAGATCAATCTGCATTCGACAATGCTTTCAAACAAATGTTTGATTGTTGGCAGACCAAAGGATGGAACGGAAAAGGCGGCGTGCTTTTTACTGGATATTTTTCGCCAGAATTCAAGGCGAGTTTGACAAAGGTGCCTGGATTTGAATTTCCAGTTTATAAACGACCAAAGGATCTTGAAACCGATCCAGTCACTGGCAAAGCAATTGGTCGACGCGTTTCAGAGAGCGAAGTCGTTCCATGGCCAAATCGTGCAGAAATCAATTCCAGTGGAATGCTGAAAGGATTAGAACTTGCATGGTTTCCGACTGCACTCGATGCGTACATCGTGCAGATCAATGGAAGCGCGAAACTTTTATTGCCAGGCGGAAAAGTCATGTTCATTGGATACGCCGGCGCAACGGATGGCGAATATGTTGGACTCGGGGCGAGTCTTGTGAAGGAGGGAATGATTCCTGCGAATCAATTAAACCTCACCGCGATTCGCAGGCTCTATGAAAAAGATCCAGCAACAGTCGAAAAGATGATCGACCTGAACAATCGGTTTGTGTTTTTTCAGAATTATGACGGGAAAACATGGCCTGCGGGCAGTCTTGGCGTGAAGGTCACGGACAAGGTCACTGTTGCAACAGACAAGAGTGTCTATCCGCCGGGTGGGTTGATGTTTGTCGACACGCAATCAAGCACATATAGCGGATCGAAGCAACCTTTCCAAAGATTTATGCTTGACCAAGACACTGGCGGAGCGATTCGCGCGCCAGGTCGCGCAGATATCTTTATGGGAATTGGTCCATCCGCGGAAATTCTCGCTGGCGGTCAATACTGCGAAGGCACGCTTTATTATTTCTTCTTGAAGCCTGAATATGTTTCGCAGTATCCGCTTCCAGCGAAGAAGGCCAAGGCACCGCCTCTCGGGAAAACAGGTTAATAGTCTCGGCGGACAAAGATCACGGTTGCAAGACCGAGAACGATTCCTTCGAAGACGAGACTTGTTCCCAAGACCCACCAAATCGAGTGGGATTGTTCGTCTGCTTTCACTGCGCGTTGGAATTCCCCACGCTTCACACGCTTGGGTCCAAATGCCTGTTGAGGTCCACGCTCGGATTCTTCATTTCGACTTGGCATGGATGCACCGTCGAGCAGCCATCGATCAAGAAGTTTCAATGTATCGGTGGTCTTTGGCAAGAATGTCTTGACGCCGAAGAACCAGAAATGAGCTCGATCCCAAGTTGGACGATTTGCAAGTGTCTTCTCTAAGTCACCTGTGAGTTCTTCAAGCTTGTCTTCATCGACGGGATCATCGGTGTTCGCCAATTCGGATTCGATCTTTGTCGCTTCCATTTGATTTGCAATGCGACCGCTGTTGACAATGGATTCTGAAATGTTGATCGTGAAAATGATCGTCCATGCAAGCAGTGTCAAGATCAGCGATGCAACTGACGATCGAGTCAGGACGCCAATGAATGCGCACATGCTGAAAAGAAGGCTATAAAAGAAGGTCACGATGGGAACTGCGGCGAAGAGCGCCCATTCCCACGCGCCACCTCGCAGGCCGATGACGAAAAAACTTGCTGTCGAAAAGACGAAAACTTGTAGTGCTGCGAAGAGCAGTCCCGTGCAATACTTCGTCAGAAAGAGTCGCGTGCGAGTGATTGGCTTTGCAAGCAGTAGATCAATTGATCCTGGTGCGACGAGATCTGGGATGATCCCGCAGGTTGTCACCAATGCCAATAGCGTTGAAAGAACGCCGAGCCACCAATCGACGCCGAGATTGACGAAAAGTAATTTATAAAAAGTTTCAGGCGAAGTTGTATTCGTACTGAACATTGGGCTCTCAAATGTCCAGCCGAGAAAACTGATTCCAGTTTCATTGATGCCCAAGCATGCGAAGAGGCCGACGACGAGCAAACTGATTGCAAGAGCAAGCCAGAATATTTTTCGAGCGCTCAATTCGCGATATGCCCCAACGAAGATTGCAACGGTCTGCATCATGTCGCAGCTCCAGGTCGATAGATCAAGCCAGTTGTTGGGTCGGTCACTGCACGCATAAATAAATCTTCGAGCGATTCGCGAACGGTTTGTGCTGCAATCACGGTGCGTTGTTCGGAGCGAAGTCGATCCAAGATCGACTGCGCGCCAAGTGCATCGAGCCCGAGGAAGACAAGCCTGCACGATTCGCCTTGAATTCCAGCGGAAAGCATCTGTCCTGCGGGGATCATGCGGACGCTGGCAGATTCTGCGCACCATGCTGGCGCAGAACCTTCGACGACGATTTCGTATCGCCGACTTGATGAAGTGAGCTCGTCGATTGTCCCCTGAGCGACCAAGCGTCCTTGCACCAGAATCGCAACGCGACTGCACACATTTTCGATCTCAGAGAGCAGATGAGAATTCAAGAGAACTGTGCGACCTTCGTCGCGAATTCCGATCAGCAAGTCGCGAATTTCTCGGCGACCAACTGGGTCGACACCATCGGTTGGTTCGTCGAGCACGACGAGTTGTGGATCATTCACAAGCGCGGCAGCAAGTCCAACGCGTTGTCGCATTCCCTTGGAGTAAGAACTGAGCGGTCGATCTTTCCAATCCCCCATTCCAACACGATCAAGCAATTCGCTTGCGCGTTTCTTTCGCGTTGCCCGATCGACTTTTGACATCGCGCCGCTGAATTCCACGACTTGTCGTCCAGTCAGATATGTGGGGAAGCGATGGTGTTCTGGCAGATATCCAATTCTTGCCAGTGCGACAGGATCGCCAACTCCACGATTCAAGACAGTTCCCTTTGCTGTGTCGGGGCGCACAATCGTCATCATGATCTTGACGAGCGTGCTTTTCCCAGCGCCGTTTGGACCAAGAAGTCCGAAGATTTCTCCTGCGCGAACTTGAAGTGTCACGCCTTGTAGCGCGCGAATTTTGCGACCATATGTCTTGTGGACATCGGTCAAATCGATTGCTAAATCATTGCCCAAATCATTGGCAGAGTCGTGCATTGCGTTCGGGGCAGAAGCCATGGATTGCAATTCGCTCACTTGCTCTGAATCGAGCCAGAAGTTTGCGCAACTTGTTTGGCGGCGGCAGCCGAAAGATCGCGTCCGCGATCACGAGCAGCGTGGAGTGCATCATGCACCATCGAGTGAAATCCATGGGCTTCGAAGATCGCCAATGCTGCGCTTGTCGTTCCACCTTGGCTTGTCACCATCCCACGCAATTCGGATGGTGTTCGCTCACCGCGAGCAAGAAGCGTTGCGGCACCGAGTAATGCTTGTCGAACAAGTCGATCAGCAGTGGGGCGATCGAAACCAAGTCGTATCGCGCTTTCAATCATTGATTCAGCGAGCATAAAAAGATATGCGGGGCCTGATCCGCTCGTCGCTGTTGCGGCATCAAACAAATTTTCTTGAATTTCAACGGTCGTTCCCATCGAGCCTAGTAATCGAAGCACAAGATCGCGATCGCCATCAGAGCACTGAGGAGAGCATGCATATGTGGTCACTGCCAAACCGATTTGCGCCGCAACATTGGGCATGCAGCGGACGCATGACAGTTCATCACAGAACGCTTCTTGAAGACGAGCGATTGAAACTCCTGCCATGACCGAAACCACCAATGTGTTCGGTTGCAGAGCGCCGATTTTCAATGCGAGTTCAGGAAATGATTGAGGTTTGACGGCGAACGCGATCATCGATGCGTCCGCAATGATTGATGGATCGTCCGAAGCCATACATCCCAGAGCACCAGCGCGCTTTCGAGCCAATGGATCTGGATCAAGAACAAGAATAGAAGTGGGCGAAAAAAGATTCGACCGAAGAGCCCCTGCAACAAGTGCAGAGCCCATACTGCCAAAGCCAACAACAGCGAGAGAGTCGGACATATTGAAACAATAGCACGATTG
This sequence comes from Singulisphaera sp. GP187, assembly GCA_945896765.1. Taxonomy (GTDB): domain Bacteria; phylum Planctomycetota; class Phycisphaerae; order Phycisphaerales; family SM1A02; genus F1-60-MAGs104. Next base: position 10,931 of record CAMDEL010000007.1, on the reverse strand, counting down.
GTAAGATTCGCATCATGTCTAAGAGCAATTCAGGAGCGGTCGCCACGCTCGATTTCGAACAACCGATCGTTGAGATAGAGCGGCAGATTGCCGCCCTCGAGGCACGAGGTGAAGGCGAAGGCGTGTCCGACGAGTTGGCAACGCTCTATGCGACTCGCGAAACAATCCTGACGAAGACTTATTCCGATCTTTCTGCTTGGCAGACAGTTCGAGTCGCTCGTCATCCAGCGCGCCCACAGACCTTGGATTATGTCGATTTGATGTGCCGCGATTTCTGCCAATTGCACGGCGATCGTCGATTTGCAGATGATCCTGCGATTGTTGCGGGCTTTACGAGAATTGGTCCTTGGAAAGTGCTGTTGGTTGGTCATCAGAAAGGGCGGACGACACCGGAGAGAATCGCTTGTCGCTTTGGTTGTGCGAATCCCGAGGGTTATCGCAAGGCACTTTTGAAGATGAAACTTGCCGAAAAATTCAAATTGCCAATCGTGACATTGGTTGATACGCCTGGCGCATATCCTGGAATTGACAGCGAGCAGCGGGGACAGGCCGAAGCAATTGCCGTCAATTTGCGGGAAATGAGCAGACTTCGTACTCCTGTGGTGACAGTTGTGATCGGCGAAGGCGGATCAGGCGGTGCGCTGGGTATCGCCATAGCAGATAGAGTCGCGATGCTGGAAAATGCTTGGTATTCAGTGATTTCTCCCGAAGGATGCGCTGCGATTTTGTGGAAAGAAGCGAACGAACGCACAAATCCGCTTGCAGCAAAGGCGTTGGCGTTGACGGCCAAAGAGAATCTTGCAAACGGACTGATTGATCATGTCATTCGCGAGCCTGTCGGTGGTGCGCACCGAAATCCCAAGGCGACAGCTGCGTCGGTTCAGGCATGGATCATTGAGCAGATAGGCGAATTGACGCGTCTTGATAGCGAAACGCTTGTGCGTCGGCGATATGAGAAATTCCGCAGGATTGGTTCGGCAAGCTCGAAGACGTAAATTGGGTCGCGGGTGGACTGGAGCGGGCTTCGGTAGATCGAGGTATTGACTTTTGCAGAAAAAACTGTAAAATACGCCGTTTCCGCCCTATGTTTGTTCAAGTTGAACCCCAGGTTTGTTCAAGTTGAAATCGATGAGGAGTGGAGATTCAGAAATTTTGCAGAATCTATTTCAAGACCATTACTGAAGGAACCTTATGCCGTCAAAAAAGAAATCTTCTTCGAACGAGAAAAAACAGAAAAAGAAAATTGACCCAAAGAAGAGCGCTTCCCAAAAATCTGTTCTGAAGTCGAGCCCAAAGGCAAATGCGAAGGCTGCAGTGAAGCCAATGCCAGTGGTCGGCGGAAAGAAACAACCACCGCCAACTGCTCCGCAGTTGACGAAGTTGCCGCCGCCCAAGTTGGTGTATGTGATGCCCAAGAGCATCGTCGGAGAACCGCCGCCACCACCAAAGCGTTCGAAGGGTGCGCCACCTCCAGTCATCGCAAAGCCAAGAATGAAGGCGAAGCCTGCTCGACCGAATGATCGTTCGAAGGAGCCAAAGAAAAAAATCGATTTCGCAAACGCAGTCTCTGTTGGTGTGGCTGCAGCAGAAGTTGCTTCGGCGCAAAAGACCCCGACGGGATTCGTGATCATCAATGGTCGACGAGTGCGCGTCATTTCTATGAAGGGGATCAAGGTCCCAAAGAAGAAGGGTGTTGCAAAGGCGGCGAAAGCTGCTGCTGCTGAGGCAGAAGCTGCAAAGAGTGTCTTGAAATTGGGACGGACGAAATTGTCTGATCGAGATCTCGAGCGATATCACGCAATGCTGTTGAAAGTACGAATGGAATTGGTTGGTCGCGTCGAATTGACGGAGAAAGAAGCACTCAAGAGCAACGATGGAAATCTTTCGACGATGCCTTTGCATATGGCCGACATCGGAACCGATACATTTGAACAGGATTTTGCCTTGGAATTTGCACAATTGGATCGCAACTCCGTCCACGAGGTCGATGATGCGCTCGGGCGAATCAAGGATCGAACCTATGGATTGTGCATGATGAGTGGACTTGCAATTCCAAAGGGTCGTTTAGATGCGAAGCCTTGGGCGCGCTACACGGTCGAGTCCGAACGAATTGCTGAACGATCTCGGGGTCGCGTGTGAATCGAGAAGGTCTCGCTTCTGATCTCGCTTCAGTTCCTGCATGGCGATCGACGAAAGCGTGGATCACGCTTTTGTTGGTATTGGTCGTCGCGCTCGGCGTTGATCTCTGGACAAAGTCAGAGGCATTTGCTTCAGTTGCGGGATTTCCCGTGGTACTCGAACCACGCGAAGCTGTCTCTGATCCTTCGTACCGAATTCCATGGCATAACGGAGTGCGTGCGATATCGCCGGACTTGTTGGATTTTCATCTTGTCATCAATCATGGGGCAGTCTTTGGTATTGGGCAAAATGCGCGTGGCGTTTTTATTGTTTTCACTTTGATCGCAGTTGCAGCGGGAGTTTTTATCTTCGGCTGGTGGACTCGCGCAAGAGCAACATGGGCGCACATCGCAATTGGATTGATTCTTGCGGGAGGGATTGGCAATCTGTATGACCGCATGACTTTCGGTGCGGTGCGCGATTTTCTTTATATGTTTCCGCGCAGAAATCTGCCGTTCAACTTGCACTGGCCGGGCGGAAGCGCAGAAATATTCCCGTGGGTTTTTAATGTGGCAGATATGTTGCTCTTGATGGGGATGGCTCTCTTGTTGTTGCACTCGCGCCAAGAAGATCGTCGGCGAGAAGCGCTTGCAAAGAAATCAAGGAACGCGAGTGAGGTCACTCCACCCCAAACGATTCGGGAGTGAATCGAGCGGAATCGCATTGTCGATTGAAAACGGAGCGCTCCAAGTGCGCCGAATCGAAAGGCAATGTCCACCAGTGCCCAGCGCTCGACCAAGGTCGCGAGCGAGACTGCGAACATAAAAACCTTTTGCACAGTGAATGTCGAGCGTGACGAGTGGCCACGCAAAATCTCGCAGCTCAAGTGCGTGCACTTGAGCGGGACGTGAGACGGGACCAGCAGGGGATTCAGGTGGTGATTCGGATGGTGATTCGGATGCACCATCGGATGTGGATGTTGCAGTTGATTGTTTCATCGCACGACGAGCAATGTCGTATGAGCGTCGCCCTGCGATTTTGACTGCGCTGAATGCGGGGGGAGTTTGCATGATGGAACCGCGGAAGGCGGTCAGCGCGTTTTGAATTTCGGATTCAGTGGGAGGACGATCGACTGGAACGTTGATCATCGCGCCTTCGCGATCGTCGGTTGCCGTGAAAGCGGAGAGGTCGATTACCGTCTCGTATTTTTTATCGCCGCCCATCAGTTCTGCGAGCGTGCGGGTGAAACGGCCTAAAGCGATGACAAGTAGGCCTGTTGCCAGTGGATCGAGCGTTCCAGCGTGACCACAACGAACTCCGCCAGCCGCACGACGAACGCGCTCGACCGCTCGCATGCTTGTGGGGCCTTCTGGCTTGTCGATGAGGAGAATGCCCTCGAGAATTGGCTCGGTGTTGTCGGGAATGCTCATCACGCTAGACTAGTCGCCCCTGGACAGGTGTCCGAGCGGTTGAAGGAGCAGCATTGGAAATGCTGTATACGGGCAACCGTATCGGGAGTTCGAATCTCCCCCTGTCCGTTCAGGTGATTCGTGTGTCGTGCGCGGTGCGGTTTTACGCGACTGATTTCGGTTCGATGCGACAGCAGCGCAGTCGCTCACAGCGCGGGCAGCGCCGCACCTTGCAGGGGCGACCCGCGGCGCCGATACGAATCCCTGGATAGGGGAATCGCAACCCACAGGTGAGGCAACGCGCATTCCAGTTTTTCTGCGTGTGAGTGACGAGTTGATCGAAGAGGGATCCCACTGCTCGATGGTATGCGCGTGGGAGTGAGGATCGCTACACTCACCGATCTTGCATCGCATCGGGTTGTAGCGCAGCTTGGTAGCGCGTTTGACTGGGGGTCAAAAGGTCGTGGGTTCAAATCCCGCCAGCCCGACTCCTCGCTTCGAATCGGAAGGCCCGAGCGCCTTCCGATTCCGCGCTACGGGGTCGGTCTGCTCACGTCGGCTTCGCCGACGTGTTGCGTTCTCGCCTGCGTTCTCACCACTCGTTCTCCGGTGCGCACCGAGTGCGCCCGTCGAACTCGCGGCTCGTCCGCTTAGGCTCGCCCGCGCGCGCTATGGTGCCTCAGCGCTGCGCGCTGAGTCATCAAATCCTGCGTTCTCACCACTCGTTCTCCGGTGCGCACCGAGTGCGCCCGTCGAACTCGCGGCTCGCCCGCGTTCTCGCCTGCGTTCTCGCCTGCGTTCTCGCCTGCGTTCTCGCCAATCGCGTTCGGCTGCAAGCAAGCTTGCGCCGCCCGCTCTGGCTCGCCCGCGTTCATTTAGAATTTCAGTCATTTCCGTCTATAGTGTCTATCTGATGCGATCGACCTTTCTGCCATTCTGCCGCCCATCAATTTCCGAAGAAGACATCGCCGCAATTGGTGATGTTCTGCGCAGCGGATGGATCACAACCGGTCCGCGTGTCACCGAACTGGAACAAATGATCGCCGACCGCACAGGCGCCAAAGAAGCAATCGCCGCAACATCCGGCACCGCTCTGATGCACCTCACTCTGCAGGCAATGGGAATCGGTCCTGGCGACGAAGTCATCGGCCCATCCATGACTTGGGTCTCGACTCCAAATATGGTCGAAATGCGCGGCGCGCGAAATGTTTTCGTCGATGTCGACCGCAACACGTTGCTCGCATCCGCAGATGCGATCGAAGCAGCAATCACCCCGCGAACGCGCTTGGTCATCCCCGTGCATTATGCCGGCGCTCCAGTGGATATCGATGCGATTCGCGCACTCTGTGTAAAGCGCGGCGTGCCGATTTTGGAAGATGCTGCACACGCAATTGGAACGCAATACAAGGGGCGCGAAATTGGCGGCGGAGATCCCGCAATTTTTTCGCTGCATCCAATCAAGAACATCACATCAGGTGAAGGTGGAGTGATGACAACCAACGACACAGACCTTGCCACTCGCGTGCGCCGCCTGCGCTTTCACGGATTGGCCGTCGATGCAAATGATCGCCGCCAACAAGGTCGTTCGCCGCAAGCTGAAGTGCAAGAGCCGGGCTATAAACAGAACATGGCGGATATGAACGCGGTGCTTGCAGTTCGTCAGATGCCACGATTGGATTGGTTTATCGAACGACGCGAAGCAATCACTCAGTTCTATCGAAGTCGCCTCGCTGAAGTCGACGGCATCTTGCCGATGACCGATCCAACATGGTCGCATCGGCATGCGCGTCATCTGTTTGTTGTGCGCGTCGATGAAAAAATTTGCGGCATGGATCGCAATACTTTTATGGATGGATTGAAGGCGCGCAATATCGGCACCGGAATTCATTTCTTGGCATCACACGGACAGAAGTGGTATCGCGAGAATCGGCCAGAGTGGATGGGTAAACTTCCAAATACCGAGTGGAATTCCTCGCGAATTTGCACCATTCCATGTTTCCCAGATATGACTGACGCAGATGCGAACGATGTGATTGATGCAATCAAAGAGACGCTCGCAGGCGCACGCGCGACCGTCAGCGGAGGCATCCGATGAGCGCAGAGAAAACATCAGTCACAGTTGTGATTCCGGTTTATAACGAAAAGGACAACATTCCTGAATTGCTCGAGCGAACATTGAAATCCTGCCGCGCGCTTGGTCGTGCAGGTCGTTCATGGGAACTCATTCTGGTCGATGATGGGAGCCGCGATGGATCATCTGAAATGCTTGCGGAAGCTGCGCGCAATAATCCCGGCGAAATCAAAGCGCTCTTGCTGAATCGAAATTATGGTCAGCACAATGCGATCCTCTGCGGCTTCGGCGCAGCGCAGGGCGACATCCTGATCACGCTCGATGCAGACTTGCAGAATCCTCCAGAAGAAATCGGAAATCTTGTTGCGAAGATTGACGAAGGCTTCGATGTGGTTGGTTCGATTCGACAAGATCGCCAAGACGCGCTCTTTCGAAAAGTATTCAGTGGCATCATCAATATGATGGTGCGAAAATCGACCGGCGTAAAATTGCGTGACTATGGATGCATGCTTCGTGCGTATCGACGGCGCGTGGTTGATGCAATGTTGAGTTGTCGCGAACGGCACACATTCATTCCAGTTCTTGCGAATCTCTTTGCGAAACGTGTGACTGAAATTCCAGTCGGTCACGCAGAGCGTGCGCGTGGCACAAGCAAATATTCGGTCTTGAATCTCATCAATTTGCAGTTTGATCTATTGACCTGCATGACAACTGCTCCGCTTCGAATTCTCTCGTGGATTGGCGCAGGAATCTCCGTCCTTTCCATCGGTTTCGGCGCGCTGCTTTTGATCTTGAGATTGGTCTATGGAACCGAATGGGCGGAAAATGGGGTCTTCACGCTTTTTGCAGTCGTCTTCTTCTTCATTGGCGCGCAATTTATTGCGCTGGGCCTGATGGGCGAATACATCGGGCGAATTCATGCCGATGTGCGCGAGCGTCCGAGATATATCGTTGATCGGGTTGTTGGCGAAACGCTTGGCGAATGTCAATCGGCCAAAGTTGCAATGGCGCACGTTGCGCGCGAGAGTTGAAATAAAGGAGTTTTCAATGCGAACTGTTGTTCTTGCTTATCACGAAATTGGCGCCGCATCTTTGCAAGAGGCAATCCGCAGCGGTTTGAATGTTGTCGCCGTATTCACGCATCGTGATGATCCAGCCGAAGGTGGTTGGTACGCAAATGTTGCACGCATCGCTGCGGAACATGGAATTCCGGTTCATGCTCCAGAAAAGATTGATCATCCGATTTGGCTTGAACGCATTCGTGCGATGAAGCCTGAATTGTTGATGTCATTTCACTATCGAAATATGGTCGGCGCCAAGATCCGCGCGCTCTTTCCCGCAGGATGTATCAATTTGCATTCAGCATTGCTGCCAAAGTATCGCGGCCGCGCTCCGATCAACTGGGTCTTGGTCAATGGCGAAACTGAAACGGGTGTCACGATTCATCACATGGTCGACAAGTCCGACGCTGGCGACATTATCGCTCAGCGCAAGGTTGCCATCGGAGTGGATGATGACGCGCGTTCGTTGACCGCTCGAATGGCAAAGGAATCCGCTGCGATCTTGGCAGAAGTGATTCCGCTGATCAAGTCAGGCAAGGCGCCACGAACTGCACAAGATGAATCGAATGCAACCGTGATGGGCAAGCGCACCGCCGCGGATGGTCAAATGCATTGGACAAAGTCTGCCAAAGAACTGCGCAATCTCGTGCGGGCCGTCACGCATCCGTGGCCAGGCGCATTCACTTTCGCAGGAACACGCAAGATCATGGTGTGGCGATCGCGCGTTGTTGAAGGAACTGGACAGCCAGGTGAAGTGCTTTCATCTTCGCCGCTGGTCATCGCGTGTAGTCAAGGCGCACTCGAAATTCAGGAAGGGCAGGGACCCGACGGCGTTTGGAGTTCTGGCGTGCAATTGGCTCAGGACATGAATCTGCTGCCGCGCATGCGATTAGGCGCTCGCGCAACTGCAAGCAAGCGCAAGCGAACTTCAGTGCTCATCCTTGGTGTGAATGGATTCATCGGCAGTCAACTTTCTGAACGAATTTTGAATGACGAAGGATTCGAGGTGTATGGAATGGATCTCAATTCCGAAAATCTTGGCGAGCTGATGCAGCATCCACGATTCCATTTCGTTGAAGGAGATATTTCCATCAATCGCGACTGGGTCGAATATCACGTTCGCAAGTGCGATGTGATTCTGCCACTTGTTGCTATCGCCACTCCGATTGAATATGTGCGCAATCCGCTGCGCGTCTTTGAATTGGACTTCGAAGAAAATCTCCGCGTCATTCGTGATTGCGTTCGATATGGAAAGCGTCTTGTTTTTCCAAGCACCTCCGAGGTCTATGGAATGTGCACTGATGAACTCTTCGATGAAGAGACAAGCCCGCTGGTGACTGGCCCGATTCACCGACAACGCTGGATTTATTCCGCAAGTAAGCAGTTGCTCGACCGAGTCATTTGGGCGTATGGAATGCAGCGCGGTCTTCGCTTCAGCCTCTTCCGACCATTCAATTGGATTGGTCCGCGTTTGGATTCGCTGGATTCTGCGCGCATCGGAAGTTCGCGTGCGATCACGCAATTGATCTTGAATTTGGTCGAAGGCACGCCGATTCTTCTGGTCGATGGCGGGACGCAGCGTCGTTGCTTTACAGATGTCGACGAAGGAATCGAAGGTCTTTTCCGAATCATCGAAAACAAGAATGCAGTCTGCGATGGTCGCATCTTTAATATTGGAAATCCCGACAACGAAGCAAGCATCAAAGAACTTGCAGAGTCGCTCGTGGAATCGTTTGACCGTCATCCACTTCGTTCGTGCTATCCACCATTCGCAGGCTTTCAACAGATCGAAAGTTCTGCCTATTACGGCGCGGGTTATGAAGATGTCCAACATCGTCGTCCAAGCATTCGCAATGCGCAAACGATCATCGGGTGGACGCCAAAGATCCCAACTGCTGTCAGCGTTGAGCGCACTCTTGATTGGTTCTTGCAACAACACGCACGCGAAAATGGTTTGACGCCACCTTCCGCAGTCGCTTCGACGCGACCTGCGAAGGCTCCCAAGACTGTTCGCGCCTGATGCTTGCACCGGTGAGCATTGGACTGCGTATTGATGTGGACACCTTTCGCGGCACGCGCGATGGAGTGCCACGATTGCTTGGCATTCTGAAGCGGCGCGGTATTCGTGCAACGTGGTATGTCACGCTTGGTCCCGACAACATGGGCCGTCATATTCTGCGTTTGCTGCGCCCCAGTTTTGCGATCAAAATGCTTCGATCCAGCGCACCAAATTTGTATGGATGGGACATCATTTTGCGCGGAACGATTTGGCCTGGGCCGATCATCAGTGCGAGACTTGCGGACACACTGCGAATGCCAGATCGTGAAGGGCATGAGATGGGAGTGCATGCGTGGGATCATCACCTGTGGCAGATGGGAATCGATTCGCTCAGTGTTGCAGAATTAGATTTGCAGATCGCACGCGCGACTGACGCGCTTGCGACAATCATCGGACGAACGCCCACAACTGCGGCGTGTCCAGGTTGGCGTTGCACCGATCGAGTCTTGTCACTGCCATCATCAAAGTCATTTCGATATCGCAGTGATTGTCGCGGAGTTGCTGCGCCATTTTTGCCACGTATCGCAGGCGTGCCGATCAATCAGCCGCAAGTTCCAGTTGACTTGCCAACGTATGACGAAGGCGTTGGTCGCGGCAGTGGAGCAGATGATGCGTGGAATCAGGAACTGCTGCGGCGGATCGATGATGGTCAACCTCATGTTTTGACGATTCACGCCGAGAGCGAAGGTGGATCGAAGTCGCAACTCTTCGAGCGTTTTCTCGACCAAGCGATTGCCAAGGGGCATACGTTTGAACCGCTCTGCGATTGGCTCGACCGACAACCTGCCGCCGCACCCGCAACAATCAGCAAGGGGCGAGTCGCAGGTCGCGATGGATGGTTGTGCGTGAGCGATTCACTTCGCCGTTAGGATCAACACCTGCAATGTCACTGAAACGCCAAGCAATCTGGTCTGTTGTGGTCTTTCTGATCGTGAGTGTCTTTGTGCTTGGGGTGCGTCCAATGGTTCAACCTGACGAACCGCGTTATGGAATCATCGCAGCAGAAATGGTCGAGAGCGGGGAATGGTTTGCTCTGCGCATGGCGGGATTTCATTATTACGAAAAACCTCCGATGGGATATTGGATGATCGCCGCCAGCATTCAAGTCTTTGGCGAAAACGCATTCGCAATTCGGCTGCCAAGTGCAATCGCAGCGGGACTCTCCGCACTCGCTGCGTGGTTGATCGCGGTGCGCATCACGGGCCGCCGCGCGATGGGACCACTTGCATTCATCGTTCAAGCGACGACGATTGGTCCAATGATCATGGGATCGGTGGCAAATCTTGATTCGATGTTTAGCGCATGGATTTCACTTTGCATGGTTTCTTTTTATGCCGCATGCACATCAATCGGCCGAAAGCGAATTGGATGGCTTGCGCTTGCTGGCGCAGCATCTGGATTCGCATTCTTGACGAAGGGACTTCTTGGATTTGCGATTCCCGCCGTTACAGCGCTCGCATTTCTTGCATGGGAGCGTAGATGGTGGGACATGCTGCGACTCCCGTGGATTCCACTTGCCGCCGCTGCACTGATCGTCGCGCCAATTGCAATTTTGCTGCACCGATCCGAGCCACGCTTCTGGGAATATTTTATTGTCGTCGAACACTTCCGACGATTTGCGAATCCGGATTCGAATCAACACGGTGAGCCTTGGTGGTTCTTGATCGTGTTGCTGCCAGTTGGTGGCGTGATGTGGACGCTGACATGGTCGCGCGCGATTCGCGGGTTGTTTCTGGCGAAGGGAGCCAGCATGCGCAGTGGCATGCGCTTCGCAATCGCATGGATCATCGCGCCACTTGTTTTACTTTCGATAAGCCTAGGCAAAATGCCTTCATATATTGCGCCACTCTTTGTGCCGATTGCTGTTCTGGTGACGATTGGTTTGGTCAGTGCCCACGAACGATTGATCATGGAGCCTCTCATCGTTCGTCGTATCGGCCGATGGATATTGCGTGTGCTGGCGCTGGGCGCGATCGCCGCAATTTTTACTGGGACTGATTGGATGGGCGTACCTGTGATCTGGACTACAAGTCCAACTCTGCACTGGATTGTGATCGCCTTCGTGTTTCTGCTTTGGGCGGAAATTGATCGCTGGAGTTGGCGTGCTGCGGATGCGACCACTTGGTTGATGCGCAGTGCGACTGCGCCCGTCGCGCTTCTTGCGGCAATACCGTTTCTGTTTCCTGACGGATATGTATTGCAGACTCAAATTC